>SHZL01000016.1 GCA_009692275.1 Lysobacterales bacterium
AGTCCCTGCAGTTTTCGGTGACGAAATTACCGAGCCTGTACCGCTTTAAAGCAGGCGGTGGCCGCAGCGTACGCGGCTACGGTTTTGAATCCCTGAGCAACAACAACGTCGGCTCCAACAACATCCTTACGGGCAGTGCCGAAATCAACTGGAGTTTTCGCAAGGACTGGTCCGTCGCGACCTTTATTGATGTCGGTAACGCGTTCAATGAATGGCACGAAGCAAATCTCAAGAAAGGCGTCGGCGTGGGCCTGCGCTGGTACAGCATTGCCGGCCCCATCAGCGTGGATGTAGCCCAGGCGCTGAGCTACGACGGCCACCCCTGGAGTATCAACTTCAGCATTGGTACTCCACTGTTATGATGCGGCGCAGCCACACCAGGGTGTTCCTGCCTGCTTTTGCAGTGCTGCTGCTGACTGGTGTCGCATATTCCTTGCTGTATACCACACCCGGTGCGCGCTTCCTGTTGGAGCGGGCTGGTGCATGGCTGCCCGGCGGCCTTGCAGTCGAGAACATCAGCGGCAATCTCCATTCCGGACTCAGCCTGGGCGGCTTAAGCTTTGAGGTCGGTGCAAGCTCCATCAGCACGGGAAAACTCGATATCCGGGTGGCATTTGACCTGTTTCCGCCCGCCGTTTCGGTCGAATCCCTGGTGCTGGACCGCTTGCTGATCCGCACCAAGGGGAAACAAGCACGCCGCAACCTGGCGGCTGATATTCTGGCCGGGCTTGCGTTGCCGCTTCCGGTTAATTTCAAAGGCCTGGAGGTTGAGCATCTCACCATTCAGGACTTGAGTGCAGACAGTGTTTTCACTGCCAATGCCTTGCACTTCTCCGGGCTCTGGCATGACCGGCTGGTGGCTGAAGAAGCCACACTGGAGACTGGCGGCACAGTCCTCACTGCCGCCGGTGAACTGACCTTTGCCAGCCCCTTCCCTATCGATGCTAGGCTCGATGCCACGATCACCACCGGGTTACCGGCAACAGCCGACGGCAGCAGCCCCGCGACCAGCATCCATCTTGAAGCCGGGCTCAATGGCAACCTGGAGGACCTGGCCTTGCAGGTGGTGCTTGATCAACCGGCCCTTACCGTGGAAGGTCATGCCAGGGCTCTGCTTACAACACCCGTCTGGGATTTGCACCTGAAGAACGATGCCCTGCAATGGCCGCTGGCAAGCGCCACGGCAGACACGCCACCCCGTGTGGCTCTGCACCAGGTTGCCGCCCGGATTACCGGCACCCTGCACCAATATGAGCTCAAGCTACAAGGCGTTCTCGACTTGCAAGACGGTCTGGAGGAGAGCCCGGGAGATGGCCGAAATGGGCGCTTGCTTGGGGACCTCAGCCTGCAGGCTAAAGGCGACCCCAATGGCCTGCAGCTGGAACAGCTGACACTGTCGGGTGATTGGGTCAGCCTCACAGCAACCGGCCCGGTTGCGTGGGCGGATGGATTCCGCGTGGAGCTTGCAAGCCAGGTCGGGATGTTCAATCCCGGCCGCTGGATCCCGGATTGGCCGGCGGATCAGCCCGTCCATGGCACGCTGGATGCGCAATGGCAGCAGGGACGGTTGACGGTGCCGGCGTTCAATTTGCAGGCCGGCAATAGCGAATTCCACATCTCCGGCTCAGGTGATTTCGACCCCGAAAAGAACACCAGCAAAGCCAACCTGGGCTGGCAGTCCCTGCAATGGCCGCTGGTGACGGCAGAACCCGTTGTGCGCAGCGACTCCGGCCAGCTGAGACTGAGTGGCCATCCCGAGGACTGGACGCTTGCCGGCAGTATACAAGTGCAAGCCGGCAATGGGCCGCAGGGCGATTTGATCATCAGTGGTCACGGCAACCTGGAATCAGTGCAACTGCAGATCCAGCAGGGCGAAGTGCTGGGCGGGCAGTTTGCAGGCCAGGCCAGCTACAGTTGGGTGGACCAGCGGCCCTGGTCTGCAGACCTGGCGGCGAAAAGCCTGGATATCACCGCACTGGCGGGTGGCTACCCGCTGGTCATCAGCGGCAACGTGACCGCCAATGGCCTGGCGAAATCCAATACGCTGGCTGTGAATATTCAAAAATTAACCGGCCGCGCCCACGGCCAGCCAGTGGAAGCCTCGGGGGAAATTGCGCTCGAGGCAGGACTCTTGCGTGCACGGGAGTTGCTGATTCGCTCCGGTTCCTCCCACCTGTCGCTGAACGGCAATGTGCAAGATCCCGCGGGCATGCGGTTTTCCGGCCAGGTCGACTCACTGGCCTCGTTCCTTGACCAGGCCAGCGGCAGCATTGCGGGCGATGGCCGGATTTCACTGAATCCGGCAAACCCGGCCTTTGAGCTCAAGCTGCAGGGCACTGAGCTTGCGTGGCAGGACTGGCGACTGGCGACACTCTCGGCCGCACCGCTGGACAGCGAGACCGAGGGCTATGCGGACCCGTTTGCCCTGCGCCTGGATCTGACCGGCCTGGCTGTTGGCGACCGGATCATTGATGAGATTTCATTGACGTCTCACGGACAGCTTCCGCTCGAGCAGACCCGCATCAATGCCCGCCGCGGCGGAACCCGGTTGGAAGCTTTCATGTCCGGGACATTGCAGGACTGGCAGGTAATCGATTCTGCCAGGTGGAGCGGGATGCTCGAGTCGATGCGTCTCAACAACGACGAAATTAACTACCTGGAACTCGAACAGGCTGCCCGCTTCGCGCTCGGGTACAGCGCGGTTTCGATTGAACCCGCGTGCTTCCGGGGTTCAAAAAATGGACTGTGGTGCGCCGATTTGAATTGGGTCGACATGAACCAGAAAGACCGCGGCCACCTGGTCGCCAACGCCAGCCTCGACCAGGTCACCCTCAACCGCGCACCTTTTGTCCTGGGCACCGACCTTGCGTTCACCCAGACGCTCAACGGTACCTTGCACTGGGAAAAATTGCCGGGCAGTACCCCTGTGGCTAATGTGCAAATCCGTGTGTCTGAAGGGCAGGTCATTTCAGCTGACGAATCGGCAACCCTGCGGACCGGACCTGGCCTGTTTGGATTCATTATCGAAAACGGAAAGCTAAGCGCGGGCAACATGGATATCACTATCCCCGAAGCGGGTAGCATCGACATGGACTTCAGCGCGCCGGACATCTCCCGTGGCGTCGATTCTCCGCTGGAAGGGCGAGTCCAGGTCAGTTTTTCCAGTTTTGCGCCTTTCCTGCCGTGGGTGGACGCACTGGACCATGCTGAAGGCGTGATCAATGCTGATATCCGCCTGGCCGGGACCATGGTGGATCCGCGTTTGACCGGACACGCTTCTCTGGTAAGGGGTCGCGTTGAGCACTTCGCCACCGGCCTGGTGCTGAGTGACATCCAGCTGGCCGGTGCGGTCTTTGAGGATAACCACACGGAACTGAACGGCAGCTTCAGGGCCGGTGATGGCGAAGGCCGCCTCATGGCAGCGGTGACGTTTGATGACATTCTCAAGCCACAAGCCACGGTAAAGATTTCCGGGCAGGACCTGACCCTGATCAGCGTTCCTGACATGTCGATCAGGGTAGATCCGAACCTGGACCTGCAATGGTATGACGGCGCGCTGCAACTGAACGGCAGCGTGCGGATTCCGCACGCACAAATATCGCCGCGCTACCTGCCCAGACCAACCGCGGAAGAAAGCCCCGACCTCGTGATTGTGGCCGGGCAGCTTCCTCCGGTTGAAAAAAGCGTCTTCGACCGGTCGAGGTTGCGCCTCAATGGCAGTGTTGCGGTTGAACTGGGCAATGATGTCACCCTGACGCTGGATAAGGCAAAGGCACGCTTCCAGGGCACGACCGTGTTCAACTGGAAAAATGAACTGATTCCCATCGGCGATGGCAGCTACAGTGTGACCGGAAAAATTGTCGCCTACGGCCAGTCGCTGGAAGTATCCCAGGGCAAGATCAGTTTCCCCCGTGTGCCAGCCAATAACCCGCGCCTGGACATCCATGCCGAACGGCAAATTTATGGCAACGTGCAGGTAAAACAGGCTGGTGTCCTGATTGGTGGAACGCTTAAACGCCCGCTGCTGGAAACCTACACCCGGCCTGCCACGACCGCGGAACGGGCACTGGCCTTGCTGGTGACCGGCCACGATTTCGACTACGAACAGGGCGTCGGCGCCGTCGAGGTAGGCATGTACATTGCGCCCAAACTGTATGTGAGTTACGGCATAGGCATCTTCGAAAACGACAGTGTCATCAGTGTTCGCTACGATCTTGGCCGCGGCTTCGGCATCAAGGCAACGTCCAGCCAGCGCCAATCCGGTGGAGACCTTACCTACACCATCGAACGTTGAGGGACATTTTCCCGGCGTAGATGTATTTCCACGAAAAATTTCGTATGATGTTGCCAAGCTCCTTAACCCCTTAGCGCTTATGCCACGCAGCACGTCATCCAGGCTTATCCTGTGCGCAGTTGTTTCCGTGCTGTCACTGCCGGTGCCTGCTCAAAGTGAAAGTAATTTCAGGCGGCCCAACTGGGATCGCGTGCTGGCCTTGCAGACTGCCGCCATGGGCGATAGCGGGGCGCAACGCGACGAGTGGTTCAGGGAACTGCGCGAAGGCGACTCCGAGGCCCTGCTGCAGTCCATAATGCAGTTCAGTGCTGCAGGCGAACTGGCATCACCGGTGCGGGAGCAACAGCTGTTCCTGTTCACCGTTGCTCTCGCTGATTTTCCCGCGGAACAGGTACCAGCCCGGCTGCTGGAGTTTCTGGCGAACTACTCACCGCAGACCCTGGTAGCCCACGAAGAAAGCGAAAACAACGCCGTTGCCCTGTTTAACATCCCGGCAGCGGCGCGGGGTGTGCAATACGCGCTGGCGCGCCAGCAAGGCGAAATTCACGCTGCCGCATTGCTGGCCGCACCCGCTGACCGCTGGATCGATCAATACCTGGCAGCATCACCTGCTGCGAAGGCGGGCTTTCTCGACGCACTGGAATTTGCCTCAGGCGCCGAGATTGCCGGGCTGGACCGCAAAGTCCAGGGCTTGCTCAGCGACCAACCGGCACTGACCACGGTTGCGGCCCGCACGGCGCTGGCAGCCGTTGATGTATCCTCGATGCGCCACGTGTTGGAATCCGGCAGCGGCCCTGCAGTGACTGCCATGCTGCGCGCAGTGACCGGAACTCTCGCCACCCACGACCGCGCAGAACTGTTATTAGCATCCATCGAATCCGCTCCGGCGCAGAACGCTGCGCTGGCCATTGCCCTGCTCTCGCCCGGCTTGCAGGCGGTACCGCAAGTTATCAGCACCTTGTTTGACTTGCTCGGGGACCCGGAGCTCGGGTCCGCAGCAGCGCTCGCGCTGATGGGTTTCGATGAGGCGGGGATTCGCTCGCAACTGCTCCTGCTCAGTGGATCGAAGAGCCTGGCGGCAACGCGGGCGCGCATGGCAATCCAGCTCGGGGAAAGCGCAGCGATGCAGGGAGCACAGCAATGAAACAGGCCATGGCATGGCTTGCGCTGAGCCTGGCCTGGGCTGGTCTCCCTGCGCACGCGCAGGAAGCTCGCATCGTGCACTGGGTGGAAACAGCTCCCGTGGAGGACACCAACAGCATCGCACTGGGCTACGCGGTGCCCGTGCCGGTCGATACGCCCCTGCCATTTGATGGATTTCGCAGCTACGCCGGCTTGCACGCACGGCACCAGGACCTGGCGAACACCACTCCCTGGGTGCACCCGGTAAGCGTGGGCACGACCCGGGCAGGCCGCACCATTTGGGCCTACCGCATGGGCGATGCGGACCTGCAGACCCGGACCGGTTCAGCGGAGCAGGCCATGCTCACCAATGGCGGCATCCATGCGCGCGAGTGGCAGACGCCGGAGACCGTGACCGGCATCATGGAGTTGCTGGTTGAGCAGCAGAATGACCAATTCCTCTACCGGTATCTGCTGGACAACGCCAACATCATCCTGATCCCGGTGCTCAATGTGGACGGCTTCATGCAGACCCAGCGTTAGCCGGAGGGCAGCTGGTTGGGCACCGATCCGGCTAACCCGGAGACTTCGCCGCGCGACGGGCGCATGCGCCGCAAGAACATGCTGCTGGTGGATGAAGACCTCACGACCCAGGACGATCACCTTAACGGGGTAGACCTGAACCGAGATAATCCGCCGTTCTGGAACAGCAGCACGGGTTCCTCCGGCAACGTTCAGAGCATCGTGTTTCACGGTGCAGCAGCTCAGTCGGAACCGGAAATCCACGCGTTGGACGCCGCTGCGCAGCTGGGGCCAATCGGACAGCTCAGCATGTACACCGACGCGCATTCTTTCTCCCAGGTTCTGCTATGGGTGAAAAACAGCAATGCCCGCCTGGCCAAGCTCACTGAATCGCTGCTGGGTACATTCAGTAGCCATAACGCGGCTCTTCCTGCCGGCAAATTTTACGGATTTGACAAAGCCAACCAGGTTCCAGGCAATCGGGGTATTGGCACGACCGATGAGTATTTCATGCACGTCTACCAGGTGCCATCCTGGACTTTGGAGGTTGAACCCACCGGTAACGGCGGTGCGGACTATGGCGGACTTGGGCGCAATGGTCATGATGGTTTCATCCTGCCGGAGTCACAGATCGCGCGGGTGCGAACGCAGCTGGCGCAAACTTTCGCCGTCGCCTACTACCGCCAGGCAGGCCCCCCATCGATCAGCGAGTTCCACCTCGTTGATGACGCCAGTGGCGCCACCGTTTTTACCGCCGAATGGGATACCCTGGGGGATACCCTGGGGGATACCCTGGGGGATACCCTGGGGGACACCGTGGGCAACAACGAGCGACTGCTGCACACCTGGCAGGGCCAGGCCGTCCAACTGGATCGCAACTACACTGCGTGGATTGCTTTTGACAAGCCGATGCGCTGGCAAAGCGGCAGCGATGTCGTGGTACTGCCGGGCCAGCAGGCCTCCTCGCTGGCAACCGAAACCACCATCCTCGCGGGTGCCACGCCCCTGACTGCAGTTTCCGGTTCAGTGCACTGGCTCAACACGCCAGGCGGCGCCGCGGCCGGCTACACGTCCTGGATCAACGATGCCCTGACCTTGAGCCTGAACTTCCCTGCCGATGCCGCCAACCAGGCAGCGATCAGCGCTGCAACCAGCGCCACGCTGAAGTTCCGCAGCGGCGACATGACCAGCACGGCCCTGGATACAGATCCGTCAACAGTGGCACGCTGGGTAGATGGCGGGTGGTCGGGTTATGAAAACGACGCGGGCCTGGACCAGACGGACAGCGGCGGCAGTGATGCCAACATTCACTACGAGATGACATCCGCCACGCTGGGTGATCCTTTCGTGATCGAAGCCGGAACCTCCTCCGCCTGGAAAGACCCGGCACGCACCGGTGAAGGATTTGTGCTGGAAGTGCTGGCTGCCCACCGGGCCGTGATGTACTGGTTCACCTTCGACGAACAGGGTAACCAGGACTGGTACATCGCAGTGGGAGATATCCGCGGTAACCGCATCGCGTTTGACGAATTGCTGCAGGTATCCGGTGGCGAATTCGGACCCGGCTTCGATCCCGGCCAGGTGACCGAAAAGGTGGTCGGATCGGCCAGTTTTATCTGGTCAGGCTGCGATGCCGGGGAGATGGAATGGGAGCTGGATGCAAAGGAAGATCAGCCCCGCCGCCATGGCCGCATGAATTTGCAACGTATAACGCGGGTCATGGGCCTTGACTGCGCCGACACCGTGGCGCCGCCGGTGAATGAAACCGCCCGCTTGAGTGGCTCCTGGAGAGATCCTGCGCACTCCGGCGAAGGCTACACCCTGGAAATGCTGATGGATGGCCGGGCCCTGGTGTACTGGTTCAGTTACGATGCAAATGGTAACCGGCGCTGGTTTTTCGGCGTAGGAGAAAGCACAGGGAACGGGGCGACCACGACGATCGAATTTGACGAGATGCTCACCACCCGCGGCGGAAAGTTTGGCGAAGCGTTCGACCCGGCGGATGTGGAACTACTGCCCTGGGGCACACTCGAGCTGATCCTGCAGTGTGGCACGGGCACCGCCACGTTCACGCCAACGGAACAGGGGTTTCCAGCGGGAACCCTGGATCTTGCGCGCCTGACCAGTCTGGATGGCCTCGCCTGTCCCTGAAATGCGCGGCCATAAAACAGGGCCGAGCCCATCCGGGTGCATATTTTCCCTATAATGTAGCATTCACTGTCCAGCACAGGAGTGCCCATCGTGAATGATGCCGAGCAACACCGTTATTGCACCAACAAGTTCATCGAACTGGCCAATGAGTTCAAGGCTGAAAAGATCGATATCAAAGTGATTTCCGGGGCCCTGATGACGGCGTCCGCTGTCTATGCCACCTACGTCGCCAGCGGCAACAATGGCACCCTGGAGCCCTCCGGCGTGGACAAGGTGATGGCGATCTACCGGCGCACGCTGGAACATCACCAGGACACCAAGCGCAAGAAGCTTGATCCTGCGGCGAATACGTGATCCTTAGTTATCTGAAACTCTGAGCCCAGAGCAATGGACATGAAGTAATGGACATGAAACGATGGACATGAAGCTGCCCATTACAGTGCTTGATCGGGCAGTGTCCGTCAGGGACTTGCGTTCCCGTCCATTGCGCGAATTGCGCGTATCCGTCATTGACCGCTGCAACTTTCGCTGCACCTACTGCATGCCCAAAGATTCCCTGCACGGCAAAGGTGTGTTTTTACCGCTGGTCAAGCTGCTGACCGACCATGAAATTACCGACCTGGTGCGCGCCTTCGTGGGCATGGGTGTGCAAAAGATTCGGCTCACCGGGGGTGAGCCCCTGGTGCGTCCAGGTTTTCCTGAACTGGTTGCCCGGCTTGCCGCTATTGACGGCCTGAACGACATTGCCCTGACCACCAACGGCGTCCTGCTGCCGCGTCTCGCTGCAGATCTTGCCGCCGCAGGTTTGCGCCGCATCACCGTCAGCCTGGACTCACTGGACCACGCTGTGCTCAGTCACATGAGTGGTGGCAAAGGCAAACTTGAAGACGTACTTGCCGGTATCGCAGCAGCCGAGGCGGTGGGATTTGCGCGCATGAAGATCAACACCGTGGTGCAGCGCGGCATCAACGATCACACCATTATTGATCTGTTGGCGTACTTCCGCGGCAGCGGACACAGTGTCCGGCTGATCGAGTACATGGACGTGGGCAACAGCAACCACTGGCAAGCCGATCAGGTCGTGCCTTCGGCGGAATGGGTGCAACGCATCAACGCCGTGTGGCCCATTGAGCCAGTCGGCGACGGCCGCGCCAGCGAAACTGCACGGCGCTATCGCTACCGCGATGGCCAGGGCGAAATCGGCCTCATCAGTTCCATTTCGCAACCGTTTTGCGGAGGTTGCACACGGGCGCGACTGACCGCCGACGGAATTCTCTATACCTGCCTGTTTGGCACCCAAGGCACCAACCTGCTGCCGCTGGTGCGCCAACCAGGCGCAACGGGCGCCCTGGAAGAAAGGATTCGCACCATCTGGGAGCAGCGCGATGATCGCTACAGCGAAATCCGCAACGAGCAAGCGCCGCGCGACAGCAAAGTTGAAATGTACCGGATGGGCGGGTGATGGCCATCCCGGTTAAAGTGATTGAGATAAAGTGGTTTGCGGCCTACCGGGAGGCCGCCGGAGTGGCGACAGAGACCGCGCGTACCGATGCGGCCACTGCTGCAGAGCTGTTCGTCGAGATGCAGCGCAAGCACCCCGCTCTCGCCTCGTTCAGCGCAGCTTTGCTGGCCATCAACGATGAAATGGCGGATTGGAACCGGACACTGCAGGATGGGGACGAGGTGCTGTTCTTTCCGCCGGTGGCGGGCGGATGATCAATTCGGCAACGCAGGGCTTCTGGCTGGCCGACAGCGCCATTGATGCAACGGCCTTTCGCGAGCAACTGGGCGATGAAAGCTGTGGCGCGTGCGTGATCTTTGAAGGCCGGGTGCGCAATCACAACGAAGGCCGTGCCGTGCTGCGACTGGCGTATGAAGCGCACGCCCCCATGGCGCTGAAGGAAGGCGCCATGATCCTGCAGGAAGCCACGCAGCGATTTGCCATCAGCAAGGCCGCAGCAGTGCACCGCCAGGGTGAGTTGGCTCTGACCGAAGCCGCCGTGGTGGTGGGCGTGGCATCAGCACATCGTGATGCCGCGTTTCAGGCCTGCCGTTACATCATCGATGAAATCAAGCACCGGCTGCCGATCTGGAAGAAGGAATACTATGCGGACGGCACTGCCGAATGGGTCAACTGCCGGCAGTGCGCGGCGCCCCATGCCCATGGTGAAACACCCGGCTGAACGGCCAGCGCTACAGCCTGGTCACGCTGCAAGACCGGGGTATTTGAATTGCTCACCATCGTGAGTGTTTTTACTCAGTATGATAAGCAAATGCAGGCTCTGGGCGAGCTGGATTTCATTCGCCAAATGAGCGGATCATCGCCGTCACATCGGGTGCAATGCCATCCGGATGAATCCACACGCCACTCTTGCCACCGGACTTGTACAGCAGTCGCACGGCGGTAATCTCCAGTGCCGCATTGACCGGTTTCACCAGATCCCAGACCGTCAGTAACGCAATGTTCACCCCGGTCAGCGCTTCCATCTCAACGCCGGTTTGTGCCGCGATCTCAGCAATGCAGTACATGTCCACGGCGTTGTCAGCGGGTCGAACAATTGACCGGATGCTAACGCGGCTCAAGGCAATGGGATGACACAGCGGTAGCAGCGAGGGTGTCTGTTTGGCCGCCAGTATGCCGGCAATTTCGGCCATGGCCAGCGGGTCGCCTTTGGGTAATTGCCCCGACTGCAGCAGGTCTAGTGCTTTTTTACCAATGATGATGCGGCCACCGGCAATGGCCACGCGGCGGGTGACTGGCTTGGCCGACACATCGGCCATAGCCCAGGATGAATTCTGTTTTGTTGTCTTCACTTTGTGTACTCGGGGCTTTGGCTCAGGGCCCATAATTCAGACGTCCGCTCAGGGCGTTTTTTTCGCTAGCCCAGCATACCACTGCGCCAGTTGCTCGCGCTCCGCGTCGCTCATCGTGGTCAGGTTTCCCAATGGCATGGTGCGGTTGACTACCGCCGCCTGGAATATGCGTTCGGCCTGCGCCTCCACCTCATCCGCCGTGTCGAATGCGATGGCCAGGGGTGCGGTGGTGATGCCACTGACCGTTGGGTGACCGGAATGACAGCCCGCACAGCGCGCGGTAATGACGGGCATAATTTGCAGCGTTGTGGGCGCGGTTGTGAGCCCGGCGGCCTGCCCGGCAACACCACTTGGCGTGCCCTGGCGTGGCATGCTGGCCAGCATCAGGCAGAACATCACCAACACTGCGGCAGGCAGCACCCATTTCGAATGCTGCGGCAGATGACGCACGTTGAACCAGTGGCGTATACCCACGACGGAGAGTGAAAAAACCGCCAGGAACAGCCAGTTGTTGACACCGCTGTAGGTGGCAGGATAGTGGCTGCTGATCATCATGAACAGCACCGGCAAGGTGAAGTAATTGTTGTGCCGCGACCTGAGCAGGGCATCGTTGCCTTTGCTCGCATCCGGCGTGCGCCCGCCGGCCAGGGCCGCCACCAGTTCCTTCTGCGCCGGGATGATGACAAAGAATACGTTGGCCACCATGACCGTTCCCATGGCCGCGCCTACGTGGATAAATGCAGCACGGCCGCTGAGGTAATGACTGAGCACGTACGCCAGCAGCACGAACCAGGCAGCAATCAGCGCACCCTGCCAGGCCGTATGACGGCGCAGGCGCGAACGGCAGAGGCCGTCATACACCAGCCACGAAACCAGCATGGCCGAGACACCGAGGGCAATGGCCTGAGCCGTCGAAATGCCTGACACCGACGGATCCAGCATGAACAGGCGTGCGTCCCAGTAATACACCACGATGAGCAAAGCCAGCCCCGTGACCCAGGTGAAATACGCCTCGTACTTGAACCAGTGCAATGGCTCGGGGAGGTGCTGCGGCGCCACGCGGTACTTTTGCAGGTAATAGAAACCGCCGTCGTGCACCGCCCACAAATCGCCTGCTATGGGATCGCCTGCTATGGGATCAGCTTTGGCAGGACTGGCATCCTGCGTCGACTGTGCCCGCCGCTGCAGGTGGTTTTCCAGCCAGTTGAAATAAAACGATGCGCCAATCCAGGCAATGCCGGTAATGAAATGCGCCCAGCGCAGCAACAGGCTCAGCCATTGCTGCAGCCAGGCTTCCATCAGGCGGTGGCCACGCGCTGCACTTCATCCAGGTGGCGCTGTTTCGCATGCGCGTCGAGGAAGGAGGCGGAAAAACTGTTCATGACCAGCTGGATGATTTCGTCTCTGCTGAGGTTCACCGCATCGACCAGGGCATTGAAATTGTCGTTGATGTAGCCGCCGAAATACGCCGGGTCGTCGGAGTTGACCGTGGCATGGAGGCCGGCCTGCAGCATCTGGCGTATGGGATGGTGCGCCATATCCCGGATCACGGCGAGACGCAGGTTGGACTGCGGGCATACCGTCAGCGGAATCTGCCGCTCCGCCAGTTCTGCAACGAGAGCATCATCCTCCAGCGAACGATTGCCATGGTCGATGCGGTCAACTTCGAGGCCATGCAGGGCTTCGTGCACATACTCCGGCGGTCCTTCCTCCCCGGCGTGCGCCACGCGCTTGAGTCCGAGCTCCGCCGCCCGTTCAAAGACCCGGCAGAAGTTGCGCGGCGGATGGCCTACTTCGGACGAGTCCAGGCCCACGCCCGTGATGCGGTGCAGGAAGGGCCTGGCTTCTTCCAGCGTGGCAAACGCAGCGTGTTCATCGAGATGGCGCAGGAAGCACATGATCACGCGACTGGTGATGCCCAGTTCTTTCTTGCCTTGTTGCAGTGCCGACCAGATGCCCTCAAATGCGGTAGCAAAAGCAACGCCTCTTCCAGTGTGTCCCTGCGGATCAAAGAAGATTTCGGTGTGTACAACATTGCCCGCCTTGCAGCGCAGCAGGTAGGCCCAGGTCAGGTCGTGAAAATCCTGCTGCCTGACCAGTACCGACATGCCCTGGTAATACAGGTCGAGGAAATCCTGCAGGCAATCAAACTGATAAGCGCTGCGAATCGCCGCGACATCGGCATACGGCAAGGTAATGCCATTGCGCTGCGCCAGCGCAAACATCAGCTCGGGCTCGAGGCTGCCTTCAATGTGAATATGCAACTCCGCCTTGGGCAAAGCGGCAATCAGTTGTTTTCTTTCATCCATGGTTTTTCCAGCATCAATTGAGCGACCAGACTGAGTGCAATGGTAGCAGGCTGTTTTCCATGGATGCCAACCAATCCAATGGGACAGCTCAAGCGGTCCAGCAGGTCAGGCCGCACGCCACGTTTGTTCAATCGTTGAACAAATCGTCTGCGCTTGGTTTCCGAACCAATCAGGCCCAGCCAGCAGAAATCACCGCGAGTGAGAATTTCACAGCAAATATCTTCATCGAGCTGATGGCTGTGCGTCATCACCACGAATACGCTGGCGGGGCTCGCCAGTATCGCTTCAGCCGCCGGGTCTGCAGTGTAGACCATGTGCCGCTTACCCGGGGTGTGGTCAGGGATATCGCCCGCTGTTTTGAAGGGCAGGGTCCCTTCCCGGCTGTCGATCCAGGTCACATCAAACGGCAGGCGTTCCAGCAGGCGCGCCACTTCACGGCCCACATGGCCAGCGCCGAACAGCACCAGCGGCACGCGCCTGGAACGGACTGCCTCCAGCCACCAGGTGTCGCCCGCCCGCTCGACGACCACAATATGGTCCTGTGCTTGCCCGGATGATTGAACCGTCCAGGGTCCTTCCTGGGATGCCAGTAGCGCTGCGCAGGCGTGTGACACTTCGGCAGGAATGGAAATGCTGGCGGCTGGCACAGCCCGCAAAACGACATGTACCGGCGGATCCCGGTCTATGGCGCTGGCCAGCACTGCAGGGGCGTCCTCCTGCACGGCAGTGTTCAGGTGATCCAGCCAGTCGGGACTGCCTTGCGGCAGCACTTCAAAATGCAAAGTCACCGCACCACCGCAACACTGATTCAGCGCCGGGCCCAACCCCCAGGGTCCATGCGACTGGCGCGCCCGGTCCGAATCAGCCAACAGTTGCCGCGCCTGCTGAATGGCAGAGTATTCGAGGTTGCCACCCCCGATACTGCCGTGCACCTGTGTGGCGGTGACCACCATGCGGGAGCCTGATTCACGCGGAACGGACCCGAGTATCAGGTTCAGCGTAACCAGGACGCAGGGCTGCTGCTCCAGTACGTGTTTGAGGATTAAGGGCCAGTCCATGCTGGCTACCGGTCATCCCATGAAGCTGACGCGCAGCGGTTCGATCTTGTACATGACCCTGACTTCGCCCGGCTCCCGGCCAGGATACTCATCCACGTCCATGTATTTCTTGGCCAGGGCATCGATGTGCTCACTCGCGCCTTCTTCGGTGATTTCCACTACCCGCCCACGGACTTCCAGGTAGCGAAAAGGATTTTCCAGGTCACTGAGCGCCAGCGCGACCATGGGGTTGCGCCGCATGTTCTTGTCTTTCAGTCGCCCGCGCGCCGAGTTGGCCCGGATGTACACGCCGTCGAAATCCACCCACACCGGCGTTACCTGCGGAGAGTCGTCAGGCATCAGTGCGGCCAGGCGTGCAACTGCCTTTTTCGCCAAGAGGTCGAGATACTGTTCCGGTATAACTCCTGCCATGACTGTCTCCATTGCGCCTTTTACATCTGCAATGGGGCAGCATAAAAGCTTTCCCCCGGAAATCAAAGGGGAGATCTGTTCAGGCCGGATGCCGGCGCAGCCGCTCAATGCACAGCAATACTTTCTCCGGGGTGGCAGGCGCATCCAGTGCCGGAAGGGCCCGGCCGGGCCGGACCGAAGCAATGGCCTGGTTGATGGCACTGTGCACCGAGATGGCCAGCATCAGCGGTGGTTCACCCACCGCCTTGGAACGGTGGATGGCGGGTTCGTGACTTTCCCCGCCTGGCCAGATATTCACGTGGAACTTTTCGGGCACATCGCTGCTCACCGGAATCTTGTAGGTCGAGGGCGCGTGGGTGCGCAGAGCGCCTTTTTGGTCCCACCACAATTCCTCACTGGTCAGCCAGCCAACGCCCTGCACAAACCCACCTTCAATCTGGCCAAGATCAATGGCCGGATTAATCGAGCGGCCCACGTCATGCAGGATATCGACCTGGCGTAAGCGGTATTCCCCGGTCAACGTGTCGATTTCCACTTCGGAGACGGCAGCTCCATAAGCGAAATACAGGAATGGCCGGCCGCTGGCGGTGGCGCGGTCGTAGTGGATCTTGGGTGTCCGGTAATAACCCGTGGAGGACAGGGAAATCCGGCCCAGATACGCTTCCATGACCAGTTGGGCAAAGGTCCGCTCGATAGTGCCGATGCGCACCATTTCGTGCTCGAAGCGGATTTCTTCCACAGCAACGGCATACTTCCCGGCAGCAAAAGTCACCAGTCGCTGCCTGATGGTGGTGCAGGCATCCAGCGCAGCCATGGCATTCATGTCGGTTCCGGAGGATGCGGCCGTGGCGGAGGTATTGGGCACTTTGGAGGTGTTGGTCGCGGTAATCTTGACCCGCTCCAGGCCCACGCGAAACGCATCGGCTACCACCTGGGCCACCTTGATGAACAGGCCCTGGCCCATTTCAGTGCCGCCGTGGTTCAGATGGATACTGCCATCCTTGTACACGTGGACCAGCGCACCTGCCTGGTTCATGAACGTGGTCGTGAACGCAATGCCGAATTTGACCGGCGTCAGTGCAATGCCGCGCCGGGTCACCGGGCTCGAAAGGTTAAATTCCGCAATGGCTGCACGCCGTTCCCGATAGGCTGAGGCATGCTCTAGTTCGTCCATCAGTTGCGGCAGGATATTGTCTTCGACTGTCATGTGATAGGGCGTTACGTTGCGCCCCGTGTCGCGCCCTGGGCCGTCATACAGATTGGCCCTGCGCACCTGCAGGGGGTCAAGGCCGAGATCCGCCGCAATGGCGTCCATGATCCGCTCTATTCCCATCATGCCCTGTGGGCCGCCAAACCCGCGAAAGGCGGTATTGGACACGGTGTTGGTGCGGCAGCGATACGACAGGATGTGCACGTTCGGCAGGTAGTACGCATTGTCACTGTGGAACATGGCCCGGTCATTGATCGGGCCGGATAAATCCGCTGACATGCCGCACAGCGAAGCCAGTTCGATGTCAGCGCCGGAAATAAGCCCGGCATCGTCGTAACCCACTTCGTAGCGAATGCGAAAATCATGACGCTTGCCGGTGCTGATCATGTCGTCGTCGCGGTCCAGGCGCAGCTTGGCCGGGCGCCCGGTTTGGTGCGCCACCAGTGCAGTCAGCAATGCCCACTGCGCCGCCTGGGTTTCCTTGCCGCCAAACGCGCCGCCCATGCGCCGCACTTCAACGGTTACCGCATTGTCCGGCCGGCCCAGCATTTGCGCGGCAAGATGCTGCAGTTCCGAAGGATGCTGGGTGGAGGAATAAATCAGCAGGTCGCCATCTTCCTGCGGGACGCTCATGGCGGCCTGGCCTTCAAGGTAAAAATGATCCTGGCCGCCGGTGCGTAATTCTCCCTGCAGACGATGTGCCGCTGCAGCGATGGCGGCACGGGCATCGCTCCGCTGCATTTCGTGTGGCGGGCTCACATAAGCTTCTTGCGCCAGGGCTGACTCGATATCCAGTATCGCCGGCAGTTCCTCGATGTCCATCCGGGCCAGGCGCGCTGCCCGGCGTGCGCTGTCGCGGTCGGTCGCAGCAACGGCAAACAGCACCTGCCCGCAGAAATGCACAAATTCACTGGCCAGCAATTCTTCATCCAGAGTGTGCATGGGACTGATGTCATTCACAGCGGGAATGTCCGCCGCCGTCAGCACCGCACACACACCGGGAAAGCGCTTAACCTCTTCCAGGTCCAGTTGGCGAATCCTGCCGTGGGCTACGCGGCTGGTGCCCACGTATACATGCAGCAGGCCGGCAGGTTCTGGCAGGTCATCTACATAATGCGCCCGGCCGGTGACGTGCTTGATGGCACTGTCGTGTGGCAGGGCCTGGTGGACTGCCAATGGATGCTGCGCTGTTGGCGCTTTGGCTTTCATGCCCGTGTTCCAGCCTGTCCCGGGCCACATAACTGTGCAGGCTCAGTGGAGGTGGTCTCAAGAAAAAAGCGCCGGAGTAAATTCTGCGCCGCAAGCAGCCGGTATTCACGGCTGGCCCGCCAGTCGCTCAATGGCGAGTAGTCTTCAGCCAGCGCTGCACGGGCCCGAGTCATGACCTGGGGCAGAGTCTCATCGTTCCATGGCTGGCCGAGCAGTACCTGTTCGGTGGACCTTGCCCGCAAGGGCGTCCCGGCCATTCCACCAAAACAGATCCTGGCATCAATCACCTTGCCATCCTGCAGACGAATACAAAATGCAGCGCAAACTGCTGAGACATCCTGATCAAAACGCTTGGAAAGTTTATACACCGCATAGTGCTGACCAGCGACCGGCAGGGGCAGCACCACGGCTTCGACACATTCGCCGGGCTGCAGATCCTGCTTGCCGTATTCGATAAAATAATCCTCCAGTGGAATTTCGCGCCGCCCTGCGGAACTGCTCAACAGAAGACGAGCACCCAGGGCAATCAGGGCCGGAGGCATGTCACCCACGGGTGAGCCGTTGGCAATGTTTCCCCCCATGGTGCCGGCGTTTCGCACCTGCACCGCGCCCAGCCGGCTCAGCATCCGGCGCATTTCCGGAAACGCGCTGACCAGTGTGGCCAGCGCATCGGTATAGGTAACCGCCGCGCCGATGGCAATCGTGCCTGCCGCTTCGTCCCGCTCAATGCGCGGCAATTCACTCACCTGGCAGAGGCTGATCACGGTATCAAATACCCGCAACTGCTTGGTCATCCACAGGCCGACATCAGTGGCGCCTGCGACCAGTTGCGCAGCGGGATACAGCCGCAGTAATTCCCAGACTTCGGCTAATGTCCGCGGCGCGAAGAACCGGCGACCCTGGAATTCGAGCTGCAACATCGAGTCCCGCTGCAGCGGCTGCAGTTTTGCAACCAGTTCCTCCTGCCTGTTGCTGAACTGATCCACCGGAGCTTGTTCCATTGCCTGCACCACTGCGCGAACAATCGGCGCATACCCGGTGCAGCGGCACAGGTTGCCGGCCAGGGCCTCGTCAATGCGCTGCCGGTCAAGTGCCGGCCCGTTGGTCGCTTGAATTGCGGGCTGGTGGAACAGGGTGAACAGGCTCATGACAAATCCCGGTGTACAGAACCCGCACTGTGAACCGTGCTGGTCCACCATGGCCTGCTGCACCGGATGCAGGGACTCGCCCGAAGCATCCTGAACGGCAAGGTCTTCCACGGTCACTAGTTGCTTGCCGTCCAGGGTGGGCAGTAACTGGATACAGGAATTGAAGGCCCGGTAGCGCATGGCGCCGTCGACTACTTCGCCCAGTGCAACGGTGCAGGCGCCGCAATCACCTTCGGCACAGCCTTCTTTCGTACCGGTCCTGCGCACCCGCGTGCGCAACCACTCCAGCACGGTCATTTGCGGATCGAAGCCGGACAACTCCTGCAGCTCATTACCCAGCAAAAAACGGATGGATTCAGGCATGCAGGTTCAACTGCCCCTGTAGGTGGTATAGCCAAACGGTGAAATCAGCAGGGGCACGTGATAATTCTGCTGCGCGTCCGCCACGCAAAAGCGCACGACTACCTGGTCGAGAAAGGGTTGCTCTTCGGTTTGCTTCCTGGCTTGCCGTGCAAAATAGGCTCCGGCATGGAACACCAGTTCATACTGGCCGCGCTCAAGCGCCGTGCCGTGCAACAAAGGCTGGTCACAGCGGCCGTCGCTGTTGGTGGTAGCGGTCAATAACAACCGTCGCGACGTTCCCAGCCGGTATAACTCGATCTTAATGCCGGCACCTGGCTTTCCTGCTGCCGTGTCCAGTACGTGTGTAGTCAAGGCACCCATGGTTT
>SHZL01000017.1 GCA_009692275.1 Lysobacterales bacterium
TGGATCTGGCTGCCTATGATGCGCGCGTTCAGGAAGTACTCAAGCTTGTGGATCAGGATGAGATAAGCCAGCGACCCCATCGCGACGGTCAGCGAATCGCTTAGGCTCACAATGAATATCACCGTGTTCGAGGTCAGGTTGCCAATGATGGGCAGCAAGCCGACCACGAAGGTCAGGACAATCAGGGTCTTGGTAAAAGGCAGGTGAATGCCACACAGGGGCAGCAGGATTGCGAGGTAAAGGGCCGTGAGGGCCGTGTTGATCGCCGAGATCCGCACCTGCGCGAACACGACGCGGCGAAAAGCATTGTTAAGACGCAGTGCCCGCCGGCCAATGGCATCGGATAGCGGGCCACCAGCGCTTCGGGAAGCTGCAGTTTCCAGCGACAGTAATCCGCCAACCACCATGCCAATCAAAATATGCGCCAGCACACGGCCGAGGTCTTTGCCTGCCACCTGGAAGACGGCAGCGTTCGCGCGTAACCACTCGACCAGCGCGCGGCGCAATTCTTCGGCATCGGCCGGCATGTAATCGGAGATCCACACCGGCATCTGCTCACGCGAGTGCTCGATGATTTCGGCCATGCTGTTGATCAGGGCCGGAATGCTCTCGTTGCTCTCGCACAGCATGGAACTGGCCAACACGCCCAACAAGGCAATCAGCGCGATCACCGCTCCGGCAATCTAGGGAGACGGCAAGCAGCCTTGGACCCTCGCCCCACAGCATGCGGGTGCGGAACAAGGGCGTGAGCATATTGACCAGTGAAAACACCAGCAGACCGGCAATCAGCGAAGGCAGCAGGTGCAAGTACAACACCAGCAGCAATGCGGCAGTGCTGGCGCTCAGCGCAAAGAGATCCCTGCGTGGCACGAGTGGCTGATCCATAATCGAACTCTGAACTCGGGGCGCGGTGGTACGGAAGATACTGCTTGACTCATCTGGCCGCCAGTGCGCGTTGAAGACACGCCGGATTTAGTTATACTTGGCGCATATTGCTTCAGGAAGATTCGTGTGGGCATCGTTGTCAGGACCGATGGGGAGGAACCATGAAGAAATCGTCACGCAAGTCAAACCGCTCACTCATGCTGCCTGTGATCCTGCTCGTGCTGGCGGCGCCGCTTGCGGCACAGGTATCAACCGCGCCCGTCACAACCGGAACGACTCAAACGGGCGCCGCAACGGCGGTTTCTCCCCAGGCACAGGCGGTGCTGGACCGCATGACCGGGTATGTCAGGGGCCTGAAGGAATTTTCCATTCAGAGCCATGCAACGCGTGATGAAATAGTGGAGTTCGGTTACAAGCTGCAGCACAACGAATACTCCGAAGTCACCGTTCAACTCCCCAATAAGCTGCGCGCTGAGCAGCAGGGTGACATCAATAATCGCACCTACGTCTACGCAGGCACGAAACTGGTCATGTATTCACCTGATGAAAATGTCTACGCACGAATCGACGCGCCCGATGGCCTTGGCAAGCTGATCGGTGGTGCGCTTGATGCCGGCATCGAAATACCAATGATTGACGTGCTTTACCAAACTTATTACCACACCCTTACCGAGAACGTGGTCGGTGGCATCTGGATTGGCGAAACGACCATCGAAGGAGCTGAATGCGATCATCTGGCCTTCCGGCAAGCCAGCGCCGACTGGCAGTTATGGGTGGAGAAGGGCGATCAGCCGTTGCCGCGCAAGATCGTCATTACTACCCGCAACGAAGTGGGCGAGCCGCAGTACCAGGTGACCATGAATTGGAATCTTCAGCCCAAGATCGACAACTCGACTTTCTCGTTCACGGCTCCGAAGGATGCAAGCGAAATTCCGTACAGTGAGCCTGCAGCCCTCATGGGCGGCACGCCGTAACAGGAGACCCAACATGAACAACAAGCAAACTGTCGTTCCCACTTACCGCAAGATGCGCTCGGCCACATTCAGCCTTGTGGTGGCAAGTGTGGTGCTGGCCTTCGTCGTGCCTGATGCCAGCGGTTTCCGCGGGGGTGGCGGTGGCGGCGGCTTCGCAGGCGGAGGGCGCATGGCCGGAAATTCGATTTCGGGTATGGATCGCGGCGGCGATTTTGGCGGTGGTGACTTTGGTAACCGTGGCAATATCAACACCGGCGATATCAACAGGGGCAACGTCAATATCGACAACAATGTCAACGTCAATGTCGATCACGACTACAACAACGGCTGGGGTGGCGGCTACTATCATCCGGTCGCCGCCGGGGTGGCCATCGGTGCGGTAGCCGTCACGACCGCAGCGGTGCTGGGATCGTACTACTACGCACTGCCATCGACCGGATGTGCCCAGGTGCTGGTGACCGGAGTTTCCTACTACCAGTGCGGCAGTGCCTATTACCAGCAAACATGGTCAGGCAGCAACGTCGTCTACGTCGTCGTAAATCCTTGACAGATCCGTTACCGGTGATAACTGGATCCGTGCGGACTCGATCGCCCAAGAGGGGCAAAAAACCATGGCGGGGCCAACGGCATGACGCTGACCAAGACCTGAATCTGCCCAACCTGTAAAAAGCCGGTTTCCACCCCGCATTGTGCGGCTTGCGGCGAGCGCCTTGTAGATCCGCTCGATCTGACCATCCCAGGCATGCTCCGCCAATTGCTCGAAGTCTTCAGTTGCATTGACGGACGTTTGATGCGCAGCTTTCGCACCCTGTTGCGTAGTCCGGGCGTGCTGACCAATTCATACCTGACAGGGCAGCGTCTGGTCTATATCCGGCCGCTGTTTTAAATGCCAAGTCCCTGGTCATCCTGATGGTGGTGCCCTTCACCCTGCTGGTGGCGCTTTTGTTTACGCGTCAAAAACGGCCATTCGCAACCCACGTGGTTTTTTCACTCCCCCTAGCCAGCCGAAGTCCCGGCTAAGGCCCGAACATTCCAATCCTGGCGCTCCCACCAGGGGTGGTGCCAGCCGATGTGCCGGGCTTCATCCGGTAAAGCCCTGGCCTGCCGCGCATGCCCAAGGAGCGAATGAGCGCAGGCTGCCCAGTAGCTGGCTACGGAATTGACGATTTCCTGTTGGGTCATGTGGTCGTAACCGGCCAAAAGCCCCTCCAGTTCATCCCGGCCGCGTGCATTATCGGCCAGCAGCCGCAAATGAGCCCGATTGATCACGTGCGGGAGCCGCCAGATCCAGTCATCGGTGATCAGTTCGATCAATTCCCTGTCCCCGTCCAGCGTGGCTTGCTCGTACTGCTCGCGTGCAGCCGGTAAGTCATCCAGTGCGATAAAGGCCTGCCCGCGCTGTTCGGCCGCGTAAGTGCGCGCAGTTTGACCCCTGGCTACTTTGCCGAGGTAATCACGATCAGCGCGGACCATGGAGTTTGCAATGATCAGGTCGGCGTCAAACGGGTTGTCCGGCGCCTTGCAGCAGGCCTCTTCCACCGATCTGCTTGCCGCTTCGATCTCGTCAGCCTGTAACAACAACAGGCCTTTGCGGGCATGGTAATAGGCGCGCTCCGGTGCGAGTGTTATGGCGGCGTCGATGGCGTGCAGAGCAGGTTCAAACTCCTTTGCCTGGGCATGGGCGCGCGCCAGGCCATAGTGCGCAACGGGGAAATACGGATCGATGTCTATGGCCGCGGCAAAGCTCGTTTTCGCCTGCGCGACGTCGCCGTAGCGCAGCGCATCAAACCCCACGTTGACATTGATGATGGGTGACAGGGGCTCGCGTTGCAGGGCTTCGCGGTTGCGCTGTCCGGCTTCGCGGAAATTCCCCTGTCCCACCGGGACCAGGCCATACCACACCAGGCCCATGGTGTACGCCGGGTTCAGTTCCAGCGCCCGGAGCAAGGCCGGGGGAGCAAGACCGGGTCAGCGGGACTGGAAAGCGGACTGACCCGCTGGAGCACCGCCGCCGCGATATCGTCCTGGAGTCGGAAAATGTCCTCGAGTTTGCGTTCAAACTGCTCGAACCAGATCTGGAAGCCATCAGTGGCGCTGACCAGTTGCAGGTTGATCCGAACAGCATCCGCCTGCTTGCGCACACCGCCTTCCAATACCACGGCGACATTCAGCAGCCGGCCGATTTCGCGGACGTCCTCGTGGCGGCCCTTGAACGAAAACGACGAGGTGCGCGCTGCAACCCGCAGCCCTGGCACGCGCGCAAGCTGGTTGCGAATTTCTTCCGACAGCCCATCGGAAAAATACTCGTTTTCAGCATCATCACTAAGGTTTACAAACGGCAGGACGGCGAGAGAGCCGCTGGGTGCTTCGGGGAGCACTGCAGCAGCCAACGGCAATGGGTCGGCGCGTTCGATGCCGCCGGGCGTGATATTGAACAGCCAGGACAACAACAGCGCCACGGGAAACGCACACACCAGCGCGGCGACGAGATAACGCTCCAGATGCTCGAGTTCGAAGGCAGTAAGCAGGGCATAGCCCACCTGGATGACAATCCAGGCGAAGGCGCCGTAAAAGACTGCCACCTGCACCACGTGGCGGCGGCGCAGCTCATTCCAAAATTTCCGGACAAAAACCGGGTTGCGCTTTTTCGCCGTCCGAACTATAGCATTCGCACCGCTGAGGGTAAGAAAAAAAGCGGCTATACTCGGACTCGGCGAATTTTCTGGCGCTCAACCCGGAACTGGGGAAATCATGCACATCCAGGACTGGAATGCCAAAGACATCCTGTTGCTGGTCCTCGCGGTTTTTGCCTTGTTCTATTTTGTGGCGCTGGTAGCCGGTATCAGGCGGGCAAAGCGGGAGCAGCGCGACGACATCAAGCCTACCGTAGCAACCACCCTTACGGGTTTTGTCGCCAACTTCTTCGATACCCTGGGCATTGGATCCTTCGCCACCACGACGGCCATAGTGCGGCACTGGCGCCTGGTGAAAGACAAACACATCCCGGGCACACTCAATGTCGGGCACACCCCGGCGTCGTTTGCCGAAGCGGTAATTTTCACGACCCTGGTGCCGGTTGAGAGCATCACGCTGATTTCGATGATCGCCGCCGCAGTGGCCGGGGCATGGCTGGGCGCAGGGATTGTCGCTGCGTGGCCGAGGCGAAAAGTCCAGATCGGCATGGGCTTTGCGCTATTGATTGCCGCCGGCCTGATGCTCATGACACAACTCAGGCTGTTTCCGGGCGGTGGCGATGCATTGGCGCTCACCGGGCCCCTGCTCTGGGCCGGCATCATCGGTAATTTCATTCTCGGGGCCTTGATGACCCTGGGCATAGGCCTGTTTGGCCCCTGCATGATCCTGGTCAGCCTGCTCGGCATGAGCCCGATCGCAGCGTTTCCCATCATGATGGGTTCGTGTGCATTCCTGATGCCCGTGGCGAGCGTGCGTTTCATCAAGGCGGGTGCGTACAACCCTGGCGCGACGCTGGCTTTTGCGCTCGGCGGCATTCCGGCAGTACTGATTGCCGCTTACATCGTAAAATCTTTGCCGCTCTCGGCAATACGGTACCTGGTTGTCGTCGTGGTGCTTTATACCGGCGTCAGTTTGCTGCTTGCCGCGAGAAGGGGAAGCCCCGGGAAAGCTGTGATTGGCGGGCACTAACAAGCTTTTGGGAGCGATGTATTCCGGTTCCAGGCTTGCCCTAAAAGTTGCGAAAATGACGAGTTTGGAAATTTCTATAACAGAATTGTGGCACGTTCTTTAATGTGGTGATAAGGTACACGCCCGGTTGGTGAATTCAGTTTGCAGGTGCGTTGTGACAGATGTGGCAGGTACCGCCGGTTTGTGTGGTCGCAATCGCGACAGGAAGGCAACGCTAGAAAGGCCAACGGCCGGAAGTCCAGTTTCGACCTCTGTGTCTTGATCGCAACGTGCAACTGTACATGCCGGTAACTGATGGTAAGAGTGAATCGACTTTTTTATATTTGCGGTGTTAACATCTGCCCCCGCCGCATTGCGGCAGAACTCGTCTCGCACTTTCGTGCGGACGCAAGGTAGCGGATCTCGTTGACCAGGAGGCGTTTTAAGTCATGATCCCGATTAATTCCAGGCTAGTGAAAACAATCAGCCTATTGCTGACCGTAGCGGTGCCAATCGTTTTGGCCGCACCGGTCTATGCCCAAACTGTAGACAATGCTGTAAGCGCCCAGGTAGCTGTTGACAAGAGCGCCACTGCATCACAGGACCGAATTAACGAGGTTCGCGACAAGACGCAGGATGCCGCGAGCAAGTACGCGCAGGCGGTTGCTGAAAGTGAAAGCATGGAGAAGTACAACAAGCAGCTTGCCGGCCAGGTCGCGGACCAGGAAAAGGAGGTGGCGTCGATTGAGAAGCAGTTGACTGAAATCGAAACCACCAACCGCGAAGTACAGCCCCTGATGCAACAGATGGTCGATACCCTGGCTCGTTTTGTCTCTCTGGATGTGCCATTCCTCCTCGAAGAGCGTACCAAGCGCGTGCAGTCTCTGGAAGATTTGATGCCGCGCTCTGACGTCGCCATTTCCGAGAAATACCGCCGGATTATTGAAGCCTACCAAATTGAACTGGAATACGGCCGGACCCTGGAAACCTACGCAGGTCGTATCCAGGACGCCAATGGTGAGCGCACCGTGGACTTTGTTCGACTGGGAAGGGTTTCGTTGATGTATCAAACACTTGATGGCTCCGAGACCGGGTACTGGAACGCCCAGGAGAAGCAATGGGTGGTAGATAACAATTATGCCCATGCAGTGTCAGAAGCACGCCGGGTAGCCAAGAAGGACGGGGCCCCTGATCTGTTGAAAATTCCTGTGCCGGCTCCTCAGGAGGTGCGGTCGTGAGCAATATTCGTAATCTGTTCTTGTGCGCGGCAGCGGCTGTGCTGTCGGTGGCGGCAGTACCTGTGGTATTTGCCCAGGATTCCCTTGATGCACTGCTGGATGAAGTGCAGGCTGTCCGGGCTGATGAACTGAAAGCCTTTGAGCAGCGTTCCGCGGAATTCAATGCGGCCTCTGCCGATCAGCAACAAAAAATGCTGGCGGGCGCCGAGGCAAAGCGCGATGGCCTGGCCGCTGCATCAAGCACGCTCTCCGATGAATTCTCGGCAAATGAGCTCAAAATCAACGACGCGAAGAAGAGCTTGCGCGAGAAGGCTGCGACTCTGGGCTTGAGCGAAATATTCGGCGTATCGCGGCAAGTTGCTGCTGACACAGCAACCTTGCTGCGGCAATCACTGATATCAACACAGTTCCCGCCGGCAAAAGGTGAGATGAGTCGTGACGAGTTCCTGCGCACCTATGCAGCCTCGCAAGCGACTCCCACCCCGGCCGACCTGGAACGTGTCTGGTTTGAGTTGCAGCGTGAAATGACTGCAAGTGGTCAGGTCGCCAAGTACCAGGCCAATGTGGTGCAACCGGGTGGTCAAGCGACCGCAGCGGAAGTCATTCGCATTGGCGCGTTTACAGCGACCTCGGACGGCAAATTCCTGGATTATCTACCCAGTCTGATGACACTGAACGTTTACCCGCGCCAACCGCCAGCGGAGTTCCTGGCTTACGTCGATGAGCTGCAGTCAGCCTCCGGCGGCTATGTTGAAGCCGTAGTGGATTCGGCGCGCGGTGTGTTGTTGTCGCTTTATGTGGAGCGGCCAACCTGGGGTAAACGTATTGAGCTGGGTGAAGAAGTCGGCTACGTGATTCTGTTCATTGGCGGCGCCGCGCTGCTGGCATTTTTTGGCCAGCTGCTCTTCCTGGTGATGACGCGTATGGCGGTAGGCCGACAACTGAAAAACCTGACCCAGCTAAGCAGAAATAACCCGCTGGGACGCGTTTTGTTGGCCTTCAAGGGTGACCCGAATCTCATTGAGCAGGACGCGGATATTGCTGAATTGCGTATTTCCGAGGCCGTTTTGCGTGAAGTGCCCAAGTTGGAACGGTTTCAGTCCTTTTTGCGGCTTTCGGTTGCCGCCGGTCCGTTGCTGGGCCTGATTGGTACAGTGCTGGGTATGATCATGACGTTCCAGAGCATCACCGAGTCGGGTTCAAGCGATCCCAAGTTGATGGCTGCTGGTATCGGCCAGGCCATGATTGCAACTGTACTGGGTCTGGGTATTGCCATTCCGCTGTTGTTTGCCAATGCCGTGCTCACCTCACTGTCCAAAAGCGTGTCGCAGATTCTCGATGAACAGGCTGTAGGCATGCTGGCTGAAAGTATTGAGAAACAGCGCCGTGGGTGAAAACATCCCATTAGTCAATGGTGTGTTTGAACTTGTCGATGACGGTGGGCCGTTTGTCGGGCTCATTTTCGCCGCCGGGGTGTTGATGTGGACCATCATCGCCGAACGTTACTGGTTTTTCCTGCGAGTGCTGCCGCGGCAGGCAGAAGAACTGCAAAAAGCGTGGGATGCCCGTGACGAACACACTTCATGGTGTGCGCGGCAGATCCGGCAGGCGATGATTTCCCGGCTTAACCGCGGGATGAGTGCCGGCTTTCCCGTGATGCAGGTACTGGTTCCGATGTCACCTTTGCTCGGTCTGATCGGCACCGTGACGGGCATGCTCGAGGTGTTTGATTCCATGGCGCTACGCGGCAATGCCGATGCACGCAGTATGGCAAGCGGCGTGTCACAGGCCATGATTTGTACAATGACCGGCCTTGCAGTAAGCATTACCGGATTGTACCCAGTGCATTACTTCCGCGCGCGTACCTTGCGTGAAACTGAACTTTTGGCCGACAGGTTTGAGTTGTAAACACTGCTATGGGCATGCGACGTCGCAACGAACAGTCACACGAATCATCCCACGGTATCGATTTGGCTCCGATGCTGGACTTTGTGATCAACCTTTTGATCTTCTTTATTATCACTGCGGTATTTGTAAAAGAGTTCGGGCTGAACGTAAACCGCCCGACCAGCTTCGAACAGAAAAACAAGGATGACCAGAAGGGCATCCAGATTCAAGTCCTTAACAATGGTGAGATCTGGATCGACGGCCGTGCCGTGGATGTGCGTGCGGTGCGTGCAAACGTCGAGCGCATGAGCGCCATTGACCCTGATACCGGCGTATTGCTGCTGGCCAACGAACAGGCGCCAACCGGTACCGTGGTCGAAGTAGTGGATCAGGTTCACCTGGGCGGGATTTACAACATCACGTTCACTACATCTAACTGAAGACACCGGCGAACTGAAGACGTCGGCAAGGAACTGTTGATATGCAGCACACGCGCCATACACCAGAAAGCGAAGACCACGGCATCGACCTGGCGCCGATGCTCGATTTCACCATTAACCTGCTGATTTTCTTCATCATCACGACGTCTTTCATCAAGGAAGCGGGGATTACCGTATTCAAACCTTTGGCGATCACCGCGGAAAATCGTGATTCGGGCAACCTGTTGATTGCTGTGCGGGAAAATGGTGAGATCTGGATGGACCGGCACCCGGTTGAAGTACGTGAATTGCGGGCGCTGATTGAGCGCCTGCACATTGAGCGCCCCGACGACACCGTCGTGATCCTTGCCGACAAGGCATCGCGCGCCGGAGTCGTGGCCAAGGTCATGGACGAAGTGCGCCTGGGCGGGATTAAAGAAGTAGCAATCGCCGCCGACCCTGGTGCGGGCGGCTAGGGCGGAACCGAGGAGAAGCTGGACGTGAGTCTTCGTTACCCGTTGGGACTGTTATTTGGCTTCGCATTTTCGCTGGCGCTGTTCTGGCTTATGTGGCACCTCGTTAGCAGGCCGATCGACATTGGCGAGTTGCGCAAAGCAACGCGAATTGAATTCACGCGCATGCGCCAGGACACCGACGTTCAGCGCAAGCAAGACGAGAAGCCCGAACAGGACAAGCCGCCACCGGTTCCTGAGATTCCGCAAATGAACTTGAATTCTTCAGACATCAATAACAATGTCGCGCAGATCACCCCGGTGGTCGATGCGTCCGGTGCCATGTCAAAGATGTCAATGTCAGCTGGTACTGATCGCGACATCATTCCGCTGGTGCGCATCAACCCGGACTATCCGCCGCGGGCCCTGAGTCGCGGCGTAGAGGGGTTCGTGATTGTACAGTTCACGATCACCGCAACGGGCATGGTAAAAGATGTCATCGTGGTCGAAGCCAAGCCCAAGGGGTTATTTGACGATGCCGCGGTTCGTGCGGTTGGACGCTGGCGATACAACCCCAAAGTGGTCGAGGGTGTTGCGGTTGAACGCGTTGGCGTGCAGACCATGATCACCTTCCAGTTGGAGGAGCCATGATCACTTTCCCGCCAAGGAAGAACATGCGCTTCATGACCACGCTAGGGCCGACGCTTGGGATGATGCTTGGGCTGTTGCTTTCGACCGCGGTGATTACTCCGCTTGATTCGTATGCAGCGGAAGAAAAGAAAGGAGAAAAGGCTCCAGCTCCGTCTATAGATGCTGCCACCGGCAAGATCCTCACCGAAGCGATTGATGCCCTGAATGCAGAGCAGTACACCGTTGCTGCCGCTGTCATTGCCAGGCTCAGCATGGACAAGCTAAGTCCCTACGAGCGTGGTCGGGTGGAACAAATTCTGGCCACGATTGCTGACTCGCAAGAGAACTATCCGTCTGCGCAAGCCCACCTGCAGGCAGCCGTCGATTCAGGCGGACTGAACGAGCAGGAGATATCCCAGGCCAGGTACCAGATTGCCCAGCTCTACCTGGCGCAGGAAAAATGGAAGGAAGGCGCCGCTGCAATGGAGGCATGGATAAGTACAGCAACCAAGCCAAACTCCTCGGCTTATTACCTGCTTGCGGTTGCCTACTATCAGCAGGAATTGTATAAGCAAGCTTTGGGGCCGGCGCAGAAAGCCGTAGACCTCGCAGAAAAGCCCCAGGAAAGCTGGATCCAGCTGGTACTTGCCCTGCACCTGCAGGAAGAACACTGGACACAAGCGGTGCCGCTGCTTGTGCGGCTCATCAACATGCATCCGGATAAGAAATCTTATTGGGTGCAGTTGTCATCGGTTTATGGCCAGATGGAGAAATATCCACAGGCGCTGGCAACGATGCAGTTGGCCTACGACAACGGCCTGATCGTCGATAATGGTGAAATTCTTCGCCTGGTTGATTTGCTGTTGTTCAACAACGTGCCTTACCGCTGCGGAACTATCCTGGAAGAATCCATCGCCAAGAAGACTGTGAAGATCGACACAAAGCTTTACCAGAAACAGTCCGATTGCTGGATCGCCGCGCGGGAGTATGAAAAGGCCATTGGGCCTCTTGGGAAAGCAGCGAAGTTGTCGTCCAACGGTGATCTTTTTGTGCGGCTTGGGGAAGTGCAGATTCAGCGCAACGAATGGAGTGCAGCATCAGACGCGATCAGCCAGGGTCTCAACAAGGGCAATCTGAAGGACACCTCGTATGCCCAGTTGATGCTGGGAATTGCGCTGTTTAACCAGAAGAAGCTCACACAGGCTGCAGATTATTTCCAGAAGGCGAAGTCGTCAGGCAAGCAACGCAAGACCGCAGAAGGGTATCTGCAGCTTATAAAAGCGCAGGCGCGTTAGTTGCATTATGACCGACAGTAAGACTTGGGATCGATAGTGAAATTTGGGATCGATAGCGGGATTTGGGATCGATAGTGAAATTTGGGATCGATAGCGGGATTTGGGATAGATACCGAGAACATGTGGCGATTAGCATCATCAAATAGGACGCGATTCCGAATCCTGGCAGCCCTGGTGGCTGGCGTGGCGTTGCTGGCAAGTAGTGCCCTGGTTTTTGCGGCGCAAAGCGCAGGAGACCGCTATGCGGAAATCCTGGGCGATGTAGACGGCCTGGCACGGTATAACGCACAACTGCAACAGCAACTGAAATCACAGGAAGAGCAGGTTGCTCTGATTGCGCAACAATTGGTTGGTATCGATGCTACGGCGGCCTCGGTGGGCCCCCTGGTGCAGCGCATGTTTGATGCCATGGTGGCATTTAAGGCCGCGGACCTTCCCTTTCTCGACCCGACACAGGCAGGCCCCGATTCACGCAAAGCCAGGATCGACAAGGTAAGAGAGTTGATGGCTGATGAGACTGTTCTGATGTCGGAAAAGTACCGGCGTCTGATTGAGGCGTACCAGATCGAACTGGAGTACGGACGGACCATGGTTTCCTATAAAGGCAAGCTGGACGATGGCCGGGATGCCGATTTTCTGCGGGTTGGCCGGGTGTCGTTGATGTACCGGACTGCTAATGGAGAGGAAGCCGGGTACTGGGATGCCGAGCAGAAGGTCTGGGTAGTGAATAACGATTTCAGCAAGGCGATCGAAAAGGCGATGCAGGTAGCAACGAAAGAAACCGCTCCGGATTTGGTGATCCTGCCGGTGCCAGCGCCTACAGAGGTGCCGCTTTGATTTCTCTTCGTAAAATGGGTCTGGCCGTCGTGGCGGTGCTTTTTGCACAGCTGCTTTTCAGCAATTCCTTTGCCGCAGTTACGGTAGCGGATTTTGGCAAATCCGCGCAGCAATTGAAGGAAAAGGAAGCCAAGCTGGCGAAGCAGCGCGAGGCTGCATTTACTACCGAACTTAGAAAACAGGAACAGCTGGCGAGGGATGCACTGGCCCGGCGTAATACCGCTGAGGCCCGCGGCAACGCCCTGAACAGCGCATACGACAGGAACATTGACCGCATCGCCGAAGTAACACAGTTGCTCAGGCAACACGAGGGCAACCTCGGCGAATTGTTTGGCGTTACCCGGCAAATCGCCGGCGACGCAGCAAACGTTTTGCAGCAGTCCATGCTGACGGTGCAATACCCGGCTGAAAAAGGACAGGACGACCGCGCACAGTTCCTGGTGAAGATGGCGGCGGTGAAAGCACTTCCGTCTATCGTTGAACTGGAGCGCATGTGGTTTGAACTGCAGCGCGAGATGACTGAGAACGGCAAAGTGGTGCGGTTCAAGGCGCCAGTTTTGCAAATCGATGGAACTTCGGTCGAGATGGAAGTCGTGCGCGTCGGTCCGTTTACGGCGGTTTCTGACGGGAATTACCTTGCCTACATCCCGAGCAAGAAATCACTGGCCTTGCTTGAACGGCAACTGAGTGGTTCCCTGGTCTCGGTGGCAGAGGCATTGCAGGCCCCGACTGAAGGCAATGATTACCGTGAAGCTATCGTGGATCCTTCGCGAGGTGCGTTGCTGACGCGCTATGTCGAGCGCCCCAACCCGATTGAGCGCATACAGAACGGCGAAGTGGTAGGTTACGTGATTGTATTTGTCGGTATCCTTGGGGTAATTCTCGCCATATTCCAGTACTTCTATTTGTTTGTTACCCGCTCAGCGGTCAACTCCCAGTTGGGTGATTTGGACAACCCCAAGACCGGAAATCCGCTGGGCCGGGTCATACTGGCATTTCGCGGTGACGGCAAAATAGTCGAAAATTCAGAACTTGCTGAGTTGCGTTTGTCGGAAGCTGTATTGCGGGAGATTCCGAAGATCGAACGCTTCCAGGCGTTCCTGCGCCTCGCCGTTGCCGCGGGACCCTTGTTGGGCCTGATTGGTACGGTTATCGGCATGATCATCACCTTCCATGCCATCGTGGCATCCGGTTCCAGCGATCCGCGCATGATGGCCCATGGCATCGGACAGGCCATGATTGCCACGGTTCTGGGTCTTGGTATAGCAATCCCCTTGCTGTTCATCAATTCGGGACTTGCAGCATTGTCCGGAGCTATTACGCAGATCCTGGACGAACAGAGCGAATCGCTTTTAGCCGCGGATATTATCGAAAGACGCCGGGCGGCTTGATCCCCGCTACAGCCCTGACGGCGCTGGCAGATGTTTGGTAGCCTGATTGCTTTCTGGTTCGAGTTGCTCAGCGACTGGGGTTATGCAGGCGTCATCGTCCTGATGGCGCTCGAAAGCTCAGTTTTCCCCGTACCCAGCGAACTCGTGATTCCACCCGCCATCTATTGGGCCAGCCAGGGGCAGATGAGTTTTTGGGGAGTTGTCGTTGCCGGAACCCTTGGTTCCTGGCTGGGCGCTTCGATTACATACTGGGTGGCACGCGCGGTGGGCCGCGTTGTTGTTGTACGTTACGGCAAGTGGTTTCACATTAGCCCGGCAAGCATTGATCGTGCCGAACGCATTGTGCATCGGTACGAAGCCGGGGGGGTGTTCTTTGCCCGCCTGTTGCCAGTCGTGCGCCATGTCATATCCATTCCGGCGGGCCTGATCCGCATGGATTTTCGGGTTTTCAGCGTGGTTACCGTGATCGGATCATTCGCCTGGTGCTGGATACTGGCGGAGTTCAGCCTGTACATATTCGCCAGGCACCCGGGCGCTGACCTGTTGGGAAACCCCGAGCAGATGGTCAAACTTGTGCAGCATGAGGTCCTGCCGCTGGTTGGAGCGATCCTGGTTCTGTGCGCTTTGTACCTGGCGGGAATCGCCTTGAGTTCACGCGGGAAAAAGGCCGATGAATGAGCCGCAACAGGGATAGGCCTGCACAGGGCTTACATCCCGTAGTCAATTTAAATTATCATAGGGACTTAACCAAAATAAGAGACGGTGCCATGACTATCGAAATCAGTTTCTCGCTTGACGACACCGACATTGAGTATTTTCGCGGTGTGATGAACCGGGCTCAAGACGAGGCGGGTGGCGCGTCTGAGGAGGAAATCATCCGGGTTGCCAGCGAGGTTCTGCGCGACGCGAACAATTTACGTGCGCCGCTGTTCGTGCGCGACCGCCTCGAGCGGCTGGCCACCATGATCGCCATGCTGGAAGACCCGGAATGGCCACTCGACGGGCAGGAACGTACCGACGTGGTCAGCGCCCTGGCCTACTTCCACAACCCGGAAGACCTGATCCCGGACGATGTGCCAGTTATCGGTTTGATTGACGATGCCATCATGATCGAACTGGTGGCAAGGGAATTGAAACACCAGCTTGAAGCCTACGATGAATTCTGCATCTACCGCGGCAAGGAAGAGCGCCTGCGTGGTAAAGATGTTTCGCGCGAAGACTGGCTCAAAGGTAAACAGCAGGAACTGCTGAATCGCATGCGGGAACGTATGGGCCGGAACACCCGGGGTCAGAGAGGCGCAACCAAGCTGACGCGTTTCTCCTTCCTGCGCTGAGGCGAAGCTGTTCTTGTCTCTCACGTTTCGTTTGGTAAGAAAATACAGCCAGCAATAACCGGCGTGAATTCTCCGCCGGCCCACCGCCTGTCATGAACCTTGCCACCTGGCTGACCGTCGTTTCCGTCGTCGCACTGGGCGCGATGGTGCCGGGTGCTTCATTGGCAGTGGTATTGCGGCACACACTCACCGGTGGGCGCAGCAAGGGCTGTATTGCAGCCTTTACGCACGGCTTGGGGGTGGGCTTGTACGCCCTGCTGTGCATATCCGGGCTGGCTTTCCTGATTACCAATTCGCCGCGCGTGTTCACGGTTTTCCAGTGGGGCGGTGCGATCTACCTCACGTGGTTGGGCGTGCGCGGCCTGATGGCCAGGATTCCCGCCGGTGATCAGCTATCGGCAGTGCCAACCACCACCCACGCCGGCCGGGACGGGTTCCTGATTGCTTTGCTCAATCCCAACATAGCGATCTGGTTTATTGCCTTGTTCAGCCAGGTCATTGGCGCGCATACCACGTTACCGGCTCGGCTGGGTTATGCAGCAACGGCCTGGTTGACAGATACGGCGTGGTACCTGCTGGTTGCCTGGCTGCTGTCCAATCCGCTTTGGATGGACCGGTTGCGGGCAAAAACCGTGCTGGTGGAACGCGTATTCGGAGTCATCCTGCTGGCCCTGGCGGCACGCCTGGTGGTGGAAACATTCAGATGAACCTGGTGTTTCTCACTTCCCGGCCCGCCGTGCTATAACACTCCGATGAAATTCGTACGTAAGTCTTTTCCGGTTGGCCCCTTGCAATGCAACTGCACCGTGCTGGGTGATACCGAGTCCGGCATGGGTTACGTGTTTGACCCGGGTGGCCATCCGCAACGCATCATGGCGACCGTAGCCGAGCTGGGGCTGAACATCATCGGCATCGTGCATACCCACGCGCACCTCGATCATTTCCTCGCGGCCGGAGACATCCGCCGCCTGACCGGTGCGCCCATTTGGCTGCACCGCTCGGACCAGTTTCTGTGGGATTCGCTGGAGGAGCAATGCACTTCTTTTGGCGTGCCGTACATTCCACAACCCGATCCCGACCACTGGCTGGAACATGAGCAGGTCCTTGAGTGCGGCGGCTTATGCATACACACGCCCGGCCATACACCGGGTTCAGCCAGTTTCTATTTCAAAGATGACCGCCTCCTGCTGGCGGGCGATACCTTGTTCCTGGGCTCGGTGGGCCGCACCGATTTTCCCGGGGGTGATTCGCGGGCCCTGAAAAACTCCATACAGCGGCGGCTCTACAGTCTCGACGAATCTGCCGTGGTGGTGACCGGGCACGGGCCTGAAACCAGCATTGGTCAGGAAATGCGCCATAACGCATTCGTACGCGCCAACTGAATGCCCACGCGGCCTGAAACCAGCCTTTACAATCGCGTCTTCTGGCGCATCGTGCCCTTCCTGTTCCTGTGCTACGTCGTTGCGTTCCTCGATCGGGTCAACGTTGGGTTCGCCAAGCTGCAGATGGCTGGCCAACTGGGATTCAGCGACGCCGTGTATGGCTTCGGTGCAGGCATATTCTTCATTGGATATTTCCTGTTCGAGGTGCCCAGCAACCTCGTGCTGGAGAAAGTAGGCGCCAAGTTCTGGATTGCCCGCATCATGGTGACCTGGGGCATTATTTCCAGTTGCATGATGCTGGTCGAAACCGAATTCTGGTTTTATACCCTGCGTTTCCTGCTGGGCGCGGCTGAGGCCGGATTTTTCCCCGGGGTCATCCTCTACCTGACCTACTGGTTTCCTTCAGCCCAGCGTGCCCGCATGACTGCCTTGTTCATGACGGCTATCGCCATCTCCAACGCAATCGGCGGGCCTGTATCCGGGGCCATCATGCAATTCCTGGATGGAGTAAATGGCTGGCAGGGCTGGCAATGGCTGTTTCTGCTTGAAGGCATCCCTGCGGTATTGGTTGGTCTACTGGTATTGGTTTTGCTGGACGATAACCCGCGCAAAGCAAAGTGGCTGACCGAAGACGAGCGCGCCCTGGTGTTGCGCCACCTGGTGGAAGATGAGGCGGCCAAGGCCACCCTTGGTCTGCGTCATCGCTTCACGGATATTTTTCGTGATGGCCGGGTATGGGCCCTGTCCTCGATCTACCTGAGCATGATGGTGGGCTTCTACGGGGTAAATTTCTGGATGCCAAGCATCATCCAGGATTTCGGCATCGATCCTCACGACTTTCTCGAAGTTGGACTGCTCAGTATGCTGCCATGGGGCGCTGCGGCCGTGGCAATGGTCATCAATGGCACCCACTCCGACCGCACCGGCGAGCGTTTCTGGCACGTCATCATTCCCATGCTGATCGCCTCTGCTGGCCTGCTAGGTCTGGCTTTGGCTGGCCATGCCCGCTTGCCTTCCATGATCGCCCTGACCATGATCACCTCCGGACTCCTGTCCGCATTGGCGGTGTTCTGGTCCCTGCCCGCTGCGTTCCTGTCCGGCACCGCCGCCGCGGCAGGCATCGCCTGGATCAATTCCGTGGGCAACCTGGGCGGCTTTTTTGGCCCCGACCTGATCGGCCGGATACGCACTGCCACCGACTCCAACGAGATGGCTTTTTTTGCTTTGTCCGCAATCCTGCTGCTGGGCGCGCTGGTGGTTGTGGTGATGTGGCAGAAAACCCGGAAGTTACCTCCACCTTGACCACTTCACCATGACCACCAACGCTTGGGTAGACCTGCAGAGTTCGGATTTCTGCAACATGCTGATCAGCCTGATCGGCTACCGCTTCGGCCCGCATCCGGAAGAACGGCTGGATGAAATTCGCGCGGAACGCTCGCTCTATGCGGAGGGCTTTTTGCAACTGGCCGGGATTAAGCCGGGTGACACGGTTCTCGAGATCGGTTCGGGCTGTGGCTTCGGCACTGCGGCCATTGCGCGGCGCGCCCGCGAAGTGATTGCCTGTGACATCAGCCCGGCATTTCTTGAATACGCCCGGCAGGAGTGCGCGGCCTTCAACAATGTACGTTTCATGCAGGTTAGCAGCCGTGACCTGTCAGGCGTGGAGGATCAGTCGGTCAACGCCGTGGTTGCCATATCGGTATTCATCCATCTGAACCTGTATGACATGTATCTCTACTTCAGGGAATTTCACCGGATTCTTCGACCCGGCGGGAAAGTGGTGTTTGATTTTGCCGACATGAACCGCCTGTTTGGCTGGCGGCGCGCCCATGGCAATAACGAGCTGTTCCTGGAGCATGCTGAATACTACCGCGCCGACCCGGCCGCGCTACCCGGACTCATCCAATGGAATTCCGCGCGGGGAATCACCGGTGTTGCCAGGGCGGCGGGACTAAAGTGTTTGAAGCTGCGCGGCCACATGCTGCTCTTTGGAGTGTAGGGCGGCGGGGATTGCAATTGAACAATAAGAGCATTCTACCTGTGTCCAGGGATATTCTATGGACTCTGCTGGCCGTCGCCGCTA
>SHZL01000018.1 GCA_009692275.1 Lysobacterales bacterium
TCGCGTTCAGCGCAAAGGAACGAGCAAGTTTGACGGCATCGAGTTGCCGCCAACTCTTCTCTGGCTCTTGCCGATCATCGTGCAGAAATCCTGTCGCATCGATCACGAGACGAATCTCACCCTTCGCGGCGGCGAACTTCGCAGCGCGCTCTACACTGGCCTCGTCCAACAGGTCGATTGGCGGCGACGTGCTGCGACTGAACGCGACCAGATGCCCGAACCTGTCTGCGGCCCGGACGGCTTCAACCAATGCCCGTCCGATACCACCACTGGCACCAAAAACGACCGCCACGCCATTTTTCGGAAACGACCCCAGGTCACCGCTGGTGGCCAACCCGCTCCCGGGTTCGGACTTCCCGGTCACACGCGCTTAGCTCCATCGCTCGCTGTTGGAAGAACCGGGGGACAGGATCCGTCAAAATACACCGTCGATTTCACAAGCTGCTACTCCAATTCGGCCCAACGATCTTTAAATGACCGATCCCTCTCGCTGGATGGCAACCCAGGCAATAATTTTCTTGCCAGTTTTGATCGGAAGCACCCGCCAATACATGATGAAGGGCGTCCCGTCCTTCTTGTAATTGATGGCCTTGCCCTCGAACTTGCTGCCAGTTTTCATGGCGCTGGAAAGCCTTGCAATTACCTTCGCATCCGTGCCGGGCCCCTGGAGCATGCGGGGGGAACTGCCAATCACAGAAGCTGGGTCATGCCCGGTGAGCTTCTTGAACGCCTTGTTGGCGTAAATGATTTTATTCCCGGCCGATGCATCCGTGATCAGCACCGAGTCGAAGCTATTTTCCGCAAGAACCTGAAGAAGCGCCAAGCCTCCATCGGCCCCTTTCATCAATTGTGTCAAAGAACCAGCCATTTATCTCTCTCCCAATTTTCACTTAAGACAATATTGCTCATTCGTACTCGTCATCAAGGCAATGGCCCAAACCACGGATGAATGAGTCAGGATTTATTACTTAGGGAAGCTCTGAATAATGCCATCCTGGCATTCTCAGAACACGCCAAACAAAAAGTGTGGTTTTTGTTTGGCTTCATTTTCAATTATTTGCAATCATCGAAAATGGCGGCACATCCCGGTACCGCAGAAACTCTGAATAAATCAGAGTTTCCTTAGAAACAACATCCCCGAGAGAAATCTCGGGGCCGTTGTATTGCAAAACCACTGTTTCAAGCATGCAGCCGTTATTGAGGAGGCAGGAGTACGCCGTCGACAACGTGAATGACGCCATTCGAAGTTACGATGTCGGTGATGATGACCTGCACAGTCTCGTTCAGGAAGACCTTGCCATCTCTCACGGTGATGGTCACATCTTTGCCCAGGACCGTTTTGACTTTGGTCAGCTTGACCACCTCGGCGGCCATGACTTTTCCAGAGACGACGTGGTAGAGCAGGATGTCGGTCAGCTTCTGCTTGTTTTCGGGCAGGAGCAGGTTGTCAAGCGTGCCAGCCGGAAGTTTGGCGAAGGCTTCATCGGTGGGGGCAAACACGGTGAAGGGACCCGTGCCTTTAAGCGTCCCAACCAGATCAGCAGCGCCCAGCGCAGCGGCCAGGGTCTTGAAGCGGCCATCGGCCACAGCGGTATCGACGATGTCCATCGGCTTGGCGGACCCCGCGAGGGCGCTGGCGGTCAAGCCAAAAACAGCAATCAGTAGTACGGACAAAATGGTGGTAAGGCGTTTCATGTTTCTCTCCGGTTAGATATTGAGGATGTATTGTACAGGTTTATCAAGTTAAAACCTATACCAATTATATACAAACGGTGAGATTAGTCAATAGGACAGCTGGGGTCAGAGAACCATTTCCCGATGCGACAATTGTCTTTGCTCACGGTATTTCCGGGAAATGGTTCTCTGGACCGCGGTTCTGAATGAACGATACCGGCTCGACCTATCCCTGATCAGGGGATGGCAAGCAGGAGGATGTGAAGCATTCATGGAGTCCGTCAGAGGGAGCAAAGAATGATTGGTCACCGCTGCGGGTTGATCATCTTGATCCCGCTGCTCTTCGCGATTAGCCCGCACGCCAGAGCGGCTCCCACACTGGGCGTATATCCGAATTCCCCAGTCGGCGCAGGTGCGAACTCGATCGTCACCCCAAATGCGGTTCCGACCGGTACGACCGCTATCCATGTTTCGACCAACACCAGTTTCAAGGGAAGCTTCGTCGCCAACCTGGCAACGGGTGTGGTGCGGGTAACCAACGCGCACCCGGCAGGAACATACGCAGTCACCGTCAAGGCTTTCGGCGGTGGCGATACGACCAGCCGGAACTTCACCCTGACAGTGAACACCGGAACCGTGTGCACTAACCCGGTGGTGTTCAACCCCGCAGCCAACGTGACCACTACCTTGAGCACCCATTTAGCCCTCGCGGTCGGGGACTTTAATAACGATGGCAATCAGGATCTGGCAGCCTCCGGTTCAGGTGCAGCGATTCGCCTCGGGGATGGTTTGGGCGGATTCAGCGGCACGACAGTTGTCTCCCTCGGAACGCTTCCGTTTGGCTTGGCGACAGGTGATTTCAACATGGACGGCAACCTGGATTTGGCCGCAAGCAGTTTTACGGGAAACTCGGTGTCCATCCGTCTCGGTGATGGACTGGGTGGATTCAGCGGCACCACGTCCGTTGGTGTGGGCACTTCTCCGAACGGTCTCGCGGTCGGAGATTTCAACAAGGACGGCAAGCCGGATTTCGCAGCGGCCAACAGCGCCTCGGCTACCGTGTCCATCCGTCTGGGAGATGGTCTGGGCGGGTTCAGCGGCACCACCGAAGTGAGCACGAACGGGAATACCGAAAAAGTTGTCGTCGGAGACTTCAACGCCGATGGCAATCCGGATATTGCAAGCAGCAATGAGGGGCAGGATACCGTATCCATCCGTCTTGGCGATGGCGCCGGTGGCTTTAGCGGCACCACCAACGTCAGCGTGGGCAATTCTCCCCCCAACTTGGCAATAGGAGACTTCAATGGAGATGGCAAGCAGGATCTCGCCCTCACCCGCTTTCGCAGATGTCGATTCGCCTGGGGGACGGCTTGGGTGGTTTTAGCGGAACCACCGAAGTCAGCGTTGACTTCAACCCATTTCACGCCGCGGTCGGGGACTTCAATAACGATGGCAAGCAGGACGTCATTGTGGTCGCCGCAGGCGCCAGCAAGATGAACCTTCGCTTGGGGGATGGCTCAGGCGGCTTTGTCGACGGCGGCGGGTCCACCGTGGGCAGCAGTCCTCGCGCCATAGCCGTCGGAGATTTCAATGAGGACGGCACGCAAGATTTCGCGAGTTCACCAGGTAGCGCAACCTTTCTGTCCGTCGGCCTGGGTGGCTGTGGACTGCTCGAAGTGTTTTTCGCCAACGGTTTTGAATGACCGGAGCGGTCTTCTGCCGTCAGACCTGCAAGCGTGCGCAAACCAGGGTCAAACCGGGGTCAGAGAACCATTCCCCTGGTATGCCTTGAACTAGAGCAACCGCGTCGTCCTGTGCGTCCTGGGGGAATGGTTCCCTGACCCCGGCTTTCCCCACGGCGCCACTTTCAGCAGCATCAACATCCCCGGTACAGCCACCGCCGTGCACAGCAGGAAGAAGTGGGTATAGCCCATGGCTTCGACCAAAAACCCGGTGCTGGCATTGGCAAACGTACGGGGGATGGCGATAAAGCTCGATAGCAAGGCAAATTGCGTAGCGGTAAATGCCCGGCTGGTCTCACGCGACATGTAAGCCAGGAGTGCCACGGTCCCCAATCCGACACCCAGGTACTCCGCACTGATCACTATGAACAGGCCCATCAGGGTATGGCCCGCGGTGCTCAACCAGGCCAGGCCGAGAATGGCAAACATCTGTACAGCCCCGAATAGCCACAAGGCGCGATTGATCGAAAGCTTAAGCATGAGCACGCCACCGAGAACGCCGCCTGCGATCGAGGCCCACAAGGCAGCCACCTTGGCGGTTGAGCCAATCTCGGTATTGCTGAAGCCCATGTCGATGTAAAACGGCGTTTGCAGCGCCACCGCCATGTTGTCACCCAGCTTGTACAGAAACATGAAGGCCAGTATCGAGAGGCCGCCGCGAATGCCGTCCCGCGAGAAAAATTCCCGGAAAGGTTCGATCACCGCTGCCCGAAACGTGTGCGGCGCCAGCGCATCGTCGCTGACCTCGCGAATGACCAGCGTGGTGACCATGCCAACACCCATGAATGACGCGGTAATCCAGTAAACCGCACCCCAGGGCAAGTGATCCGACAGGATCAGCGCAAGCGCGCCAGGCACCAGCGAGGCGATGCGGTAGGCGTTGACGAAAAGAGAATTGCCCGCGCCCAGTTCATCATCTGCCAGCAGTTCGCGGCGATAGGCGTCGATAACGATATCCTGGCTGGCCGAAAACAAGGCGACCAGGAACACCAGCACCACGATGACACCCAGTGAACGGGTGGGATCAAGGAAACCGAACGCGCCAATGGTAAAAAAAAGCAGGATCTGCGTGACCAGCGCCCAGCCTCTGCGCCGGCCTAGGAAGGGCCAGCTGAACCGGTCCATCACCGGGGACCAAAGGAACTTCCAGGTATAGGGCAGTGACACCAGGGAAAACAAGCCAATGGTTGCCAGGTCGATGCCATTGGTGCGCAACCAGGCAGGCACCAGCTGGATCAGGACGTACAAGGGCATTCCGGAAGTGAAGCCAATGAACAGGCACACCAGCATGCGCCGGTTCAGCAGGATCTCCCGCCAATTGCGCAGTTGCGCCGGCGCGCCCTCCCCGGCATGGCTCCCGCTTGATTCTCTCACCTCGACTTGGCTCCCTTTGGGATTTTTCGCCCAGGAAGCTTATAGCGGTATTCCATGATCAACGGCGCGTGATCGGAAAAGCGCTGGTCTTTGTAAATCGAAGCGGAGCGTGCAGTGCCGGCCACGCCAGGAGTGGCTACATGGTAGTCAATGCGCCATCCGGTGTTGTTAGCCCAGGCCTGCCCGCGGTTGGACCACCAGGTGTATTGCTCTTCGCGCTGATCCAGGCGCCGGAATACGTCCACCCAGCCGGCGGTGCCGAACACTTCGTCCAGCCATGCGCGCTCCTGCGGCAGAAATCCCGACTGCTGCTGGTTGCCGCGCCAGTTTTTCAGATCAATTTTCTGGTGAGCGATGTTCCAGTCGCCACAAATAATGTATTCCCGCCCATCAGCGGCTAATTCCCGCAGACGCGGCAGCAGGTAGTCCATGGCCTGGAACTTGACCTCCTGTCGCTCTTCGCTGCTGGAACCGGATTGCAAATACAACGAAACTACCGAAAGCTTGCCAAAATCCGCCTGTAGCCAGCGCCCTTCATGATCCATCACGTCCCAGCCCAGGCCATGGTTCACCCGGTCCGCCTGATGACGGCTGTAGATGGCTGTGCCGCTATACCCCGGCTTGAGGGCATCGTGATACCAGCAATGGTAGCCTTCCGGGAAAAACATCCGGTCCTGCAACTGGTGAACCTGCGCCTTGGTTTCCTGAATACACACCAGGTCGGGGTCCTGCTCGCGCATCCAGTCGAAAAAACCCTTGCTGGCAGCAGCGCGAATACCGTTGGCGTTCAGCGTAATAACTTTCATAGATGGGATCTTCATGGATGCCCGGTATGCGGGAGAGGCCCGATGGTGGCAGCCAGCATACCGGATGTTCTTTGCTCGCCCAAGGCGGGATATACTGGGCACTGTCTGGAAGGGATTCTTCGATGAAAGAGTACACGCAAAAATTCTTCCAACTGGCCTTGCACAAGGGCGTTCTGCGTTTCGGCAGGTTTTCCCTGAAGTCGGAACGCATCAGCCCCTATTTCTTCAATGCCGGCGGTTTCGATGACGGCGCCTCCCTGGCACAGTTGAGCAGTTGCTATGCGGCCGCCATTACCGATTCCGCGCTGGAATTTGACATGCTGTTTGGTCCTGCCTACAAAGGCATACCGTTGGCTGCCGCGACCGCCATGGCCTTGCAACTCGACCATGGACGCAACGTGCCGTTTGCGTATAACCGCAAGGAAGTCAAAGACCACGGTGAAGGCGGCACCGTCGTGGGTGCGCCCCTGCATGCCCGGGTGTTAATTGTTGATGATGTCATTTCCGCCGGCACCTCGGTGCGCGAATCCATCCTCGTCATAAAGGCAGCCGGGGCAGAGGTCGCCGGCGTGGCCATCGCCCTGGATCGCCAGGAGCGTGGCCAGGGGGAGCTGTCTGCCGTGCAGGAAGTACAAAGGGATTACGATGTTCCCTGCGTGGCAATCGCCGCTCTTGATGACCTGATCGGCTACCTGGAAGCTCATTGCCCTGCCGACATCGACCTCCCTGCCATTCATCGTTATCGTGAGCTGTATGGAGTTTGATATGAGAATCCTGTCCTTGCTTTTCCTGGCGACGGGGCTGGTCCTGGCTGGAAGTGCGCAAGCAGAAGTCTATAAGTGGGTAGATGAAAATGGTGAAGTCCACTACAGCGAGACCCTGCCGCCGGATTTCCAGGACAAGAAGGCCGATGTATTGAACAACGAGGGTGTTACGCAACAAAAGGATCTGTCCCTGGTACCGCCGCCTCCCCCCCCACCGCCCCCGCCCGGCGCCAAAACAGCAGGTCCCGTCGAACTGCCGCGCGACAGTTCCGGGCAGCAGCGGGCAGCCCCTCTGTACAGTCCCGCCCAGTTAAAGCAGCAACAGGATGCCTTGCTGTTACTGCGTTATGACTCCGAGCAGGAAATCCTTGACGCGGTGGAGGTGGAAATCAAGCAACTGGGTTACGACTCAGCGCTGGTCACTGGCTCCAGGAACAGCCTTATGCAAGCTTACCGCGGCAACATTCGCGAGGCGGCCGATAAACAACGAGCCGAGCTTCCGGTGGAACCGGCCCTGATAGCCGAGATTGACAGCCTGCAGCAAAAACTGACCAGTAATGGGGCCACCCTGGCTACGTTCAAAGCGAGAGAAGACGAGATACGCAATAAATTCAACGGGGATCTGGCAACCTACCGGAGACTGTCGGCCGAAGCAGCTGCGCAAAGCCACTAAGACGCCTGTCGACCGAATGTAACCATGTTTACCCGCTGCCATGCCTGCCATACCGTTCATCCAATCAATGCCGAATTGCTGGCCCGTGGCGGCGGCAAGTTCCGCTGTGGCAAGTGCCGCAAAATCAATAATGCCCTGGAAGCCCTGTTTGACCAGTGGCCCGAGGCCAGCCAGCAAGGTGCACAAGCCGGCGACCTGCCGGAATTGGGCATTACGCTGGTGCCCGGCGGACGCGGCGAAAACCCTGACAACCCTGAAGAGGCTGCCGACGGAAGCGCTGCATCCGGTGGCCCGACCGGTTACCAGCCCCCGCGAAGTGCATGGATAAGAGTCCTTTGGATAACTACTGCCATCGTGTTGGCACTGGTGGTCAGCTTTTACCTTGCAGTATTTCTTCAGCTGCCCGCGCTGAACCACCCCTTGTTACAGCCGGTGCTGATTACGCTGGGCATCAAGCAGGCCGCGAACGCTTCTCCGGCCAGCAATGCAGAGGCAATAGAACTGCTGGCCCGGACCATGGAGCCTCATCCTTTCCGCCCCGGGGTGCTGCTGTTAACTGCCAGTATTGTCAATCGCACTGATGTGCGGCAGCCCTACCCGGATGTTGACGTAACACTGGTGGATATCGGTGGACGACGCCTGTCCCGGAAATTGTTCAAACCCGGTGACTACCTGACCCGTACCGCGGAGTTGCGCTCGGGCATGGCGCCCGGCGGCCACCTGACATTTTCACTGGAAATAGAAGACCCGGGCAACGCAGCAACGGGCTTTGAACTCCAGTTCCGTTGATTGGTAGCACCCCGTTGTTGAAAGATTTGCGCCAAACCGGCGCGCACTCCAACCACGGGTTGTGGTAGGGTTACAAGTTCGAACCGATAACAATAGTTTCAGCACAATTGCCTGCGAAAATGACCAAAGAAACCGAACAAACTACCCCACTCAGAAAAAATGTTCAGCACGCCATCAGGCGCTACCTCGAAGACATGGGACAGTGCCAGACCGAAAGCCTGTACCAGACTTTGTTAGCCGAGGTCGAGCCTCCGTTGATTGAAGAGGTGCTGCGCTATACGCATGGCAACCAGTCACAAACGGCTCGCATCCTCGGCATTACCCGCAATACCTTGCGCGCCAAGCTGAGCCGCTACGACATCCCCGTCACCAATGGCAAGCACTGGCCTGCCTGACCAGGCAGTGCATGGCATATGAATGGACCCAAGCTACCCGTGCCCAGGCTGGCCCTGGTCAGCGTTTCCGACAAAGACGGAATTGTTGAGTTTGCCAGCCGCCTCGCAGCACTGGGTTTTTCTTTACTGAGCACAGGCGGCACCGCCAGGCACCTGGCTGATTCCGGGCTCACTGTAACCGAAGTTTCGGACCACACCGGGTTTCCTGAAATCATGGCGGGCCGGGTAAAAACCCTGCATCCGCGCATCCACGGTGGCTTGCTCGGGCGCGCGGGTACCGATGATGCGGTCATGGCCGAGCAGGACATTCCGCGCATCGCCCTTGCCGTGATCAACCTGTACCCCTTTGACGAAGTTACCCGCGACCCCGGCTGCAGCCTGGAAAAGGCCATTGAAAATATTGACATTGGCGGGCCGGCAATGGTGCGCTCCGCGGCAAAGAACTATGCCGCCGTGGGCGTAGTGACCTCAAAGGATCAGTACGCGCAGGTGCTGGCTGAACTGGAACGCAATGGTGGCGAACTCGGCCTGGAGTTTCGTTTTGAACTGGCAGTTGCCGCCTTCAATCGCATCGCGCAGTACGATGCAGCCATCAGTTCCTGGCTTTCCGCCCTGACGCCGCAAGGAGAACGCATGACCTTCCCCGGCCAGGCCAATGCATGTTTCCGGAAAATCATGGATTTGCGCTACGGTGAAAACCCCCACCAGCGAGCCGCATGGTACGGCAACCTGAATCCACAGGGCAGCCTCGATGCCCAGGATTCCAGCCTGTCTGCGGCCCGGCAATTACAGGGCAAGGAATTGTCGTTCAATAATATTGCAGATGCGGATGCGGCCTGGGCTTGCGTCACGCAGTTTACCGGCCCTGCCTGTGTCATCGTCAAGCACGCCAATCCGTGCGGCGTAGCGGTGGCTGAAACACTGCTGGCTGCTTACGACCAGGCCTACGCAACGGATCCTACGTCCGCCTTCGGCGGCATCATTGCGTTCAATGCAGCAGTGGATGCCGCAACCGCGGAAACCCTGCTGGCACGCCAGTTCGTGGAAGTGCTGCTGGCCCCCGGTTTCTCCAGTGAAGCCTTGCAGGTCCTGGCGCGCAAACAGAATGTGCGAGTGCTGTGTGTTGCTCCAGGTAAACCAGTGGGTAACTCAGTGGGCCAGGCGATGCCGCAGCAGGATTTCAAAAGAATCAGCGGTGGACTGCTGGTGCAGACGACGGATCTTGCGCAAGTACGTCGTGCTGATTGCCGCGTAGTGAGCAAGAGAGCAGCCACGGATGCACAGTGGAACGATCTCCTGTTCGCCTGGAACGTAGTCAAAATGGTCAAATCCAATGCCATCGTGTACGCCGCCGCCGGCCGCACCCTGGGAATTGGCGCAGGCCAGATGAGCCGGGTAGATTCCGCACGCATTGCACGCTGGAAGGCAGCGGAAGCGGGCCTGGACCTGGCGCACAGCGTCATGGCATCGGACGCGTTTTTTCCTTTCCGTGACAGCATTGACATGGCTGCCGAAGCCGGTATTTCGGGCGTCATTCAGCCCGGCGGTTCCATGCGCGACGAAGAAGTCATTGCCGCTGCTGATGAGCACGATCTCGTGATGGTCTTCACGGGCATGCGGCATTTCAGGCATTGAAGCGCGCTTGAACAGACAGGGCTTGAGGACACCTGCATGAAGGTATTGATTGTTGGAGGCGGCGGGCGCGAGCATGCGCTGGCATGGAAAGTGGCGCAGTCCGTGACAGTCGACCGGGTATACGTGGCACCCGGCAATGCCGGAACTGCCCTGGAAAAGAAAACGGAAAATGTTGCCATTGCCGCCACCGACCTTGATGGCCTGTTGGGGTTTGCCCGCTCACAGGCGATAGGCCTGACCATAGTCGGGCCGGAAGATCCACTGGCGCTGGGCATAGTCGATCGATTCCAGGCTGCGGGCCTCGCCTGTTTTGGCCCCAGCGCGGCTGCTGCACGACTGGAAGGTTCAAAAGCCTTTGCCAAGGCCTTCATGGGCCGCCACAACATTCCTACCGCACGTTACGGTGAGTTTACCGATATCGATGAAGCTGTCGCCTTCATCCGCCGGCACAGCGCGAATCAACCGGACACGCCCATAGTGGTCAAGGCCGATGGCCTCGCCGCTGGCAAAGGAGTGATCGTGGCGCATACCCCGCAGCAGGCAGAGGCGGCCGTGCTGGACATGCTGGCGGGTAATGTCTACGGGGAAGCCGGGCACCGCGTCATCATCGAGCAGTTTCTGCACGGTGAGGAGGCGAGTTTCATCGTCATGGCGGACGGGAAAAATGTGCTCGCCCTGGCCACTTCGCAGGACCACAAGGCCGTGGGTGACGGTGACACCGGCCCCAACACCGGTGGCATGGGAGCCTATTCGCCTGCCCCGGTGGTTACTGCCGTGCTGCATGACCGGGTCATGCGCGAGGTGATCCAGCCTGCCATAGACGGCATGGCGGCCGAGGGGCATCCCTTTCGAGGATTTCTCTACGCCGGGTTGATGATTTCACCCGATGGCGGCTTCAAGGTGCTGGAATTCAACGTGCGCTTTGGCGACCCCGAAACCCAACCCGTGCTGATGCGGCTGAAGTCAGACCTGGCCATGCTCTGCCTGGCCGCGCTGGACCAGCAACTGGACCGGCACCAGGCACTCTGGGACCCGCGCTGCAGCCTGGGCGTGGTCATGGCCGCTGGTGGCTATCCCGGCCATTACGCCGGGGGCGATGTGATCAGCGGTCTCGATCAGCCGCTGCCAGGGCATGTGAAGGTGTTCCTGGCCGGAGCCGCACAAACGGAAGAAGGTATTGTCACCCGCGGTGGCCGCGTGCTGTGCGTGTGCGCACTCGGAGACTCGGCCGCCGCAGCGCAGAAGTCAGCTTATGCTGCCTGCGCAACCATTCACTGGAAGGGTTCCTTCTATCGCAAGGACATTGGTTACCGCGCCATTGCCCGGGAAAACCACTGACCCCATGGATGTTTCCCATCTGCTGCAAGATCTCAACGATGCCCAACGCGCAGCGGTAACCCTGGAAGGCGGGCATGCATTGATTCTCGCCGGCGCTGGCAGCGGCAAGACCCGGGTGCTTATTCACCGCCTCGCATGGCTCATCCAGGTCAACCATGTATCTCCGCTCGGCATCCTGGCCGTGACGTTCACCAACAAGGCGGCTGGTGAAATGCGTTCGCGTGCCGGCACCTTGCTGCAGATGTCCCCGCGACCTTTGTGGATCGGAACCTTCCACGGCATTGCCCACCGCCTGTTACGCATGCACTGGAAAGAGGCGCGCTTGCCTGAATCCTTCCAGATCCTGGACTCCGAGGACCAGCAGCGCCTGCTGCGGCGGATCATTCGCGAAGAAGGACTGGATGACACCCACTGGCCGGCCAAGCAGGCCCAATGGTTCATCAACGCCCGCAAAGACGAAGGCGAACGGCCCCGGCACATTGAGCATCTTGATCACCCGGCAACGGCCACCTGGGCGCACATCTACCAGCGTTACGAGGATTACTGCAACCGCGGCGGGCTGGTGGATTTTGCTGAAATACTCTTGCGCGCCCACGAACTGTGGCTGGAACAGCCGGCCGTTCTCGACCATTACCGCCGGCGTCTGCAGTATCTTCTGATCGACGAATTCCAGGACACCAACGCAATCCAGTACGCCTGGTTGCGCATGCTGGCCGGTGACACCGGGTCGATGTTCGTGGTCGGTGACGATGACCAGTCCATCTATGGCTGGCGTGGTGCCAGAGTGGAGAATGTACAGAGCTTTGTGCGCGATTTCCCGGCCGTTGCCACCATCAGGCTGGAGCAGAACTACCGCTCCACCGGGACCATTCTTGCTGCGGCAAACGGGGTGATTGCCAACAATCAGGGCCGCATGGGCAAGAAACTCTGGACCGATGGCCCGGACGGCACCCCGATCAACCTGTACTCGGCATTCAACGAGCAGGACGAGGCCCGCTTCGTGGTGGAACAGATCCGCCAATGGCTGGACCAGGGCCGGCGGGCGGACGAGGTTGCCATCCTCTACCGCACCACGGCCCAGTCACGCCTGTTTGAAGAGTACCTGCTGCGCGCAGGAATCGCCTACCGGGTCTATGGCGGCCAGCGTTTTTTTGAACGCGTCGAGGTCAAGGACGCACTGGCCTACCTGCGCCTGGTGCTCAACCCCAACGACGATGCCGCCCTGGAGCGGGTCATTAACAAGCCGGCACGGGCCATCGGCGACAAGACGGTCTCTATCCTTCGCCTGCAGGCGCGCGAGGCCAATGTCAGCCTGTGGCAGGCGGCACAGGCCTGTATCCGGCAAAAACTCATACCCCCGCGCGCCAGCGCGGCGGTGCAGGAATTCATTGACCTGGCCAGCGGCATGCAGGAGCGCGTGCAGAACTGGACCCTGGGAAACCAGATGCAAGCCGTAATCGATGAAAGCAAGCTGGCGACGCATTACGGCAAGGAACCGCGTGAGCGCATGGAAACCCGCATTGAAAACCTGCGCGAACTGGTCAATGCAGCAGATGCCTTCATTTTGCCGAATGAGGATGCAGACGCAGGCTTGACGGAACTGCAGTCCTTCCTCAGCCATGCCTCGCTGGAGGCCGGCGAGACCCAGGGAGAAAGCTGGGACGACTGTGTGCAACTCATGACGCTGCACTCGGCCAAGGGACTCGAATTCCCGGTGGTCTTCATGGCCGGAATGGAAGACGGGCTGTTTCCGCACCAGCGTTCAGTGGAGGAATCCGGCGGCCGCTTGGAAGAGGAGCGGCGCCTGTGCTACGTCGGCATGACTCGCGCCCGCAAGCAATTGTGCCTGAGTTACGCCGAGACACGGCGCATGCACGGAGCGGAATCCATGTCCCGCCCGTCCCGTTTCATCGATGAAATACCTGCTGATCTGCTGCAGGAAATACGCCCACGGCTGGCGGCCAATCGGCCTTATGTATCCGCCCGGCCGGCGGCAGCTGCAAAGCCACCCACGTTCAAAAACCAGGAATGGCCGTTCAAACTGGGCCAGCGCGTTCTGCACCACAAGTTCGGCGAGGGCACGGTGCTGGCCTTCGAAGGTTCCGGCGAGCACACGCGGGTGCAGATCAACTTTGCCAAGGCCGGCAGCAAGTGGCTGGTGCTGGCCTATGCCAAGCTCGAAGCGCGGTAAACCCGGTCTGGCGGTCATGGGAAACACCGGCAAAAACAGCGAAGAGATCCGCTTGCACACCCCTCTGGGCACACTGGCCGGCCTGCGCTGGCCTGCGCCCCAGGATGGAACAAACAGTGCACCGGTGTTGTGCGTGCACGGCTGGCTGGATAATGCCGCCTCGTTTTCCCCCCTGTCGCAGCATCTGCATGGCATGGACATCGTAGCCCTGGACTTGCCTGGCCACGGACACTCCTACCACAGGCATCCGTCCGCACACTATTACTTCATGGACTACCTGTGGGACATCGACACAGCTCTGGATGCTCTGGGATGGTCTTCCTGCCACCTGGTTGGCCACTCCCTCGGGGCAGCAATCCTGTCCCTTTATGCTGCGACCTGCCCACGCAGGGTGCGCAGCCTGGTGCTGCTCGATGCCCTGGGGCCAATGAGTGAACCCGCCTCAGGCAGCACTGCACGATTGTGCCGGAGCCTGGATGATTTCCGTTCCGCGGCGCGGCCCAAAAAAGCCTACGATTCCATCGAAGCCATGATCAAGGTGCGGCAAGCTAATACCCGGTTGGCCCATCAACCGGCGCGCCTGATCTGCGAGCGCTCAGCCGAACACCATGGCACACATTACGAATGGACCAATGACCCGGCCCTGTACTGGGTATCGCCCATCCTGATGACCGAAGAACAGGCGCTTGACTACCTCGGGCATATCACCGCGCCGGTGCTCTCGCTTACTGCCACCCCGTTTGCGCCCCGGGTCAACGAAGAAAAGGTAAAGGCGAGATGCGCGGTCATTGCGCACGGCCGCCACTTGCTACAGGAAGGCGGCCACCACTTTCACATGGACCAGCCCGCTGAGGTTGCGTCCGCGGTCGGTTCATTTATCCTTGAACAGGAACAGGCCCGGTAAAAGCCCCAGGAACAACCCGAGGAACAGCATGAAACACACACACACCCGGCCTAACGCCCACATACCCACACGTGAACGCCTGATTTTCGCCCTGGATGTCGCCGACATTGAGCAGGCACGCAGCCTCGTGGCGCAACTGGGCGATGCGGTTTCATTTTACAAGCTGGGCCTGGAATTCTTCCTGTCCGGAAACTATTTTGAACTGGCCGCCGAACTGCGCTCCAGCGGCAAGAAGGTGTTTGCCGACCTGAAGTTGTTTGATATCCCGGCCACCGTTGCGGCCGCAGTACGCCAGTTGGCCCGGCATGAGGTTGATTTCTGCACCGTGCATGGCAACGACGCCATGTTGCGCGCGGCGGCGGCGGCCAAGGGAAATTCAAAAATTCTCGCCGTTACTGCCCTGACTAGCCTGGACCAGGGTGACCTCGACGACCTGGGTTTCACCTGCGACACGCACACGCTGGTCCTGTCCCGTGCACGCCGGGCCCTTGAACTAGGCTGCGATGGGGTAGTTTCCTCCGGGCTTGAAGTAGCGGCGCTGCGCGCCTCCATCAGCCACAGCCTGATCACCGTGTGTCCTGGCATCCGCCCCGTCCACAACGACGAAGAAGATGACCAGCAACGTGTGTTGACCCCTGCACTTGCGATCGCCAACGGCGCCGACTACCTCGTAGTGGGACGGCCAATTCGTGACGCGGCGAATCCACGGGCAGCGGCAGAGCGGATACAGGCGGAGATTGCCAGCGCACTGGGCAATCCGTGATGTTCTTTGGTCGGGACTTGACAACTCTTGATATCAGACATTACGATACCTTCGTAACTTCATAATAAACTGAAAAAAATAACTTGGTGGACTGCAGCTAGACAACCATTAATAAGCATTTGTGATCCTCTCCGGCTCTGCCGGATTTCCGGGCGGGCCTTTGTGCCCAGCCCGGATTTTTTTGTCCGCCACTACCGCTCAGAAGGTAATCGTAAATTCACCGGCCCAAAGCTGGAATCGGGGCTAAAATAGGCGTCCAATAGGCCAGCCTGAAGCGCCACACCAAGCGATGAGCATTGACCACCCCAAGCCCGGTTTGCTGGCATCGCTGTACCTGCGTTGGTTGATGTTATTGCAGGGCATTCTGCACTGCTGGGTTCGCAGTCGCAGCCTGCCGGACCCCATGAGCGATTTACACCTGGATCCGGACAAACCGGTGTGTTACGCCATAGACACCTACGCCCTGACGTCCATCCTGATCCTGGACCAGGCCTGCCGCGACCTGAAACTGCCCCGGCCCCTGCTACCGCTGCCGCTGGCCCAGGGCAGTGAATCCCGCTCTTATTGTGCCTTGCGCCGTAAGGCCGGCCTGATTGTTCGCCACACCACGCCGCGCAAGCATTCGGACATGCTCAAGCAACTGGTGGACCGGGTTGTTGACGGCGGCGAACCGGACATACAGATCATCCCGGTGACGGTGCTGGTGGGTCGCGCACCGGACCGTGAAACCGGCCTGGCCAAGATTTTCTTCTCGGAATCGTGGGAAGTCGGTGGCAGGATTCGTCGCCTGTTCAGCACCATCGTCAATGGGCGCAATACCTTCGTTCAGTTCAGCCAACCGATTTCCCTGCGTCAACTGGCGGATGAGGACCTGGGTGCAGCGCGCAGCGTCAGAAAAGTCTCGCGCATCCTGCGCGTTCATTTCAGCCACGTGCGGGCAGCAGCCATCGGACCCGACCTGTCCCACCGCCGCACCGTGGTGGACTCGATATTGCTCAGCCCTTCCGTGGAAAAGGCCATCGAAGACCAGGCCAGGGCCGACAAGAGCAGCGTACCGAAAGCCTGGCGGAAGGCACGCAAATTCGCCTTCGAAATCGCTGCGGACTATTCCTACGCCTTTGTCCGCGTTTCTGCGCTGGTCCTGTCCTGGTTCTGGAATCGCATATATGACGGAGTCGAGCTGCAACACTTCCGCGAATTCCAGAAAATTGCGCCCGATTACACCGTCATTTATGTGCCCTGTCACCGCAGCCACATAGACTATCTGCTGGTTTCCTATTTTGTTTACCACAATGGCCTGGTGCCCCCGCATGTGGCGGCTGGGATAAACCTTAACCTGCCCATCGTGGGGCGATTCGTGCGCATGGGGGGGGCGTTTTTCCTGCGGCGCAGTTTCCATGCACAAAAACTCTACGCCGCGGTATTCAACGAGTACCTGAGCCGCATTCTCGCCAGGGGAACCGACATCGAATACTTCATCGAGGGCACGCGCAGCCGCACCGGCAGGCTGCTGGCACCCAAGGCCGGCATGCTGAACATGACGGTTCGGGCTTACTTGCGCTCCCCCGATCGCCCGGTGATGTTCCAGCCCATTTATCTGGGCTACGAGCAACTGGTTGAAGGTGACAGTTACACTGCGGAACTGTCGGGGCAAAGCAAAAAATCGGAGTCCTTGCGCGACCTGCTGAAGGTTTTCAGGGTGCTGCGCAACAAGTACGGCAAAGTGCATGTCAGTTTTGCCCAACCGGTATACCTGGATAAGCTGCTCGAACAGCATGCACCGGACTGGCGTGCCAGCACCAAAGGAAACTCCAAGCCCTCATGGATTAACCCGCTCATCGATGAACTGGGCAGCCAGATCATGACCGGCATCAACCAGGCCGCTCACGTCAACCCCATCAACCTCCTGGCCGTCGTGCTGCTGGCAACGCCCAAACATACCCTGGGACGCACGGAGCTTGAGACTCAAATAAACCTGTACCGGGACATGCTGACAAATTGCCCCTACTCGGACAGGATTACCTGCACAGACAAGTCTGCCGATGAAATCATCAAGTACGGCCTTGAACTCAAAGTGCTGCAGTCGAGCAGCCATCCGCTTGGCGAAATTTTCTCCGTCAAAGGCAAGCAGGCAGTCCTATTGACTTACTTCCGCAACAACATATCGCACCTGATGGCCGTGTCCTCCCTTGTCGCTGCGGGATTAATCAACTCACGCAAAGTGGAGCGATCACGCCTGTTGCGCATTGCCAAAGCGGTTTACCCCTTCCTGCAGCGCGAACTGTTCCTGCCCTGGGATGAAACCGGGTTCCTCAGGGCAATGGAAGACTCAATTGCGTGGTTGCAAAAGCGCGGCCTGTTGGTGCACACGCCGGATGACAATGAGTTGGAAGGCGCCGAAGGCAGTACCGAGGAAGCCTTGCAGTTGCAGTTGCTGGGCCACAGCCTGCTGCAAACGTTTGAGCGCTACTTCATCACCATCGCCGTGCTCGTAAAAAACGGCTCAGGCACCCTGACACGCGGCCAGTTGGAGCGGCTGTGCATACTCACGGCCCAGCGTATCTCCCTGCTGAACGAGTTTGATGCTCCGGAGTTCTACGATCGCAACCTGTTCCGGCAATTCATCGATGTGCTTAAGGTGCGCGGCGTGCTGTCCATCAACGAGGACGGAAAACTGGAATTCGATGACAGCATCAAAGACATTACCGAAGACGCCAAGACCTTGCTCAGCAGAGAAATCCGTCATGGCATCATTCGCGTCGCTCCCCAGGTGCTGCAGGAAGCGGACTCGGACTAAACTAAAATCGGACGCTCGCCCCGGCCGTGTCGAGGAAGCGTGACCGGCAGTCAGCATGGGGGCGCAACCCGCCGCCGGTACCCTTTCCCGGGAGACGCCGTAGATACATCCCTGTAGGCTTGGATGCGGCCTCCCTGCCGCATACACTCCCGGGAAAGGCTCCCCGCCCCGGTTCGCTTGTTGTTCTGGCACCGCAGTGCCGTTCAAACTTGCGGATTCATTCGGTAATGCGTCGCAGCACCCAGCGTCCGAGGACAGGGAGTGGTGAGTTCTTTCTGGACCGTCGCCAGCAGGGATGCTGGCGAGGAGCCTACACGGATGTATTCACGGCGTGTCCAGAAAGAACTCACCGCTCCC
>SHZL01000019.1 GCA_009692275.1 Lysobacterales bacterium
CCTCCAGCCTATGGCTTTAAGTTCCGGTGCTCGTTGCCGCAGCAGGGCGGCGAAAGGCAATTCGATTCCCCCTGCGTCCGTTAGCGAGTCTGCGCCGACATAGGTCATCCTTGGACAGGTAATGGCTGCTACCGCCTCAGCTTCCGGCCAATCCTGCACGCTGCCGTAAAAAGTTGCCCACTGCGCATATTGTGCATTGTTGCGCAGCACCACCATGGCATAATCGGGCGGGTTGGACAGATTGACGGACGCTCCCTTCAACATGTCGGCATAAGGACCGCCCAATGGTGGCCAACCGCCTACAACCAGCGCCGACAGGCGCTGGGTCCGCGCAGCAAGTTGCAGTCCCACGACCGCGCCCCAGGAATAACCCCACCAGGCAAATTGATCGAAACCGGCAGCGTCGGCAACTTCCAGCATGTCTGCGCATACCCGGTCCGCAGTCAGGCTTTCGGGCGGAATCGATGCGCTCTTGCCGATGCTGGGGTAGTCCACCAGCAGCACGCTGTAACGATCGCACAAGCGCTCCAGGTAGCCCTGTAGAACCTCGGCGCCGTTAGCTCCGAAAATCTCCCCGTGCGATGCCATGATCGGGAAGGCAAGGAACAGCGGCTTGCCCGATCCGTGAACCTCAAAGTAGATCCCGCCCGAAGTTGTGCCTGATTTTTTTGGGGTCACTTTGTTCACCTATGCTTTCTCGCTGCGCGTGGCGTCAATCCAGGCCTGCACGTGCTGGTCCAACAAGTCGAGCGTAACCGGGCCGGCATCCATGAACCGGTCGTGCAGGCGGCGCAAGCTGAACGCATCACCCAGTTGCCTGTGTGCCCGCTCGCGCAGTTCGCTGAACTTGAACCCGCCGACCTTGTACGCCAACGCTTGCCCGGGCATGCCAATGTAGCGGTCGACTTCCGCCTCGATGGTGACCGGGTCCAATGTAAGGTGCAGCCTCATGTAAGCAATCGCCTGCTCGCGGCTCCAGCCTTGCATGTGTATGCCGGTGTCGACCACCAGGCGCACCGCCCGCCACATTTCCATTTCCAGGCAACCATAATGCGCGAAAGGGTCAGAGTAGAAACCAAAATCATGGCCCAGCTGTTCGCAGTACAGGCCCCAGCCTTCGATGAAAGCCGTGTAATTGGCCAGGCCGTAGCGCCGGAATGCGGGCAGGGCGGTCATTTCCTGCAACATCGCAATATGCATCAGGTGGCCCGGCCAGGCTTCGTGCAAGGTTAATGGCACGTGCAAATAGCCGGGGCAGCGTCGTGGCAGACTGGTGACCCAAAAGATTCCCGCTGAAGTACCGTTGGGCGGATTCGGTTGGGCATAAGCAGGGGGCACTTGTGCCGCGAGGCTTTCCGGGACTGATTCGATGCCATAGGTCATGCGCGGCAAGTTGCCGAAGAACTCCGGAATGCGCCGGTCGATGCGCTTGGTCAGGATGGCAATACGCTCCAGGATTTCCTCTTTGGATCCGGAGTAGAACTGTGCATCCGTGCGAAGGAAGTTTCTCAGCCCTTCCAAGTCCTCATGGCCGGTTTTGCCGGCTATGGATTTCATGTCTGCACTGATGCGGGCAACCTCATCTACGCCCCTGGCATGGATTTCTTCAGCTGAGAGGTCTGAACTGGTGTAGTAGCGAGCGAGGAAGCGGTAATAGTCTTCACCACCGGGCTCCCCAGTGGTTGCAATGGTTTCCCGGCACTCAGATGCATACCGCTTCTTTAGCATGTCGGTCCATCCCTTGTAGGCCGGACGGACTTTGGTTTGGATCAGAGATCGCACTGCCGATTCCTCTGCCTCAAATATCCGTCCTGCACTGCGGGCTTGGGCGAAGGGCCGATACCAAAGGCTTTGCTCAACTAGTCCTTCAAGATAGCTCTGTGCTGCAGCGCATACCCGGTCCAGTAAAACCCGTGGCAAGCGGAACCCCGCATCGAGTCCGCTCCAAAGGCGTTCGCTGTGGTCGGCAAAAAATGCCGGGATGGATTCGACCCGCCGGGAATAGTCCCGGGCCTGTTGCCGGGTGAATAGCGTGGTCTTGTGCACGGCATCTGCAACCCAGCCTTCCGGGCCCAGCGGAAACAGCATCGGGCGAAGGTGGGTGTGCATGGCAAAGTGTTTACGATCGTTCAGCAGTTCCCGTTCCAGCAGCTGAAAGGTGAATTGGTCCTGTCCTCCCAGTAAATCCGCTTCGATCCCCGCCAGGCTTTGCAGCAGCATGGCGCTCTCGCCGTCCCGCCTCTCAAAATCACTGATTGATTCCTTGAACAGCTCGTGACGAAATCGTTCATCCCCGTGTCCAAGGGCGACGACCGGATGTTCACGCAAATAAAATTCCCAGTAGTCATCGGCCAGGCGGCTCAATTGCTCACTGGCATTATGCGTTTGTTGTGTTTCACCTGGCGCTGATTTCACTGACATAAGCCCTGCACATTAAAAAGTGTTCTGTGTGAAGCGGAAGACGCGAAGCAAGACCAGCGCCTCAAAATTACGGTGCGTTTGAGGAAAACATGGCCCGCAGCGTCTTCTGGTTTGAGGAGGTGGTCATGTCCGCTGCATGCAAAGAAGCTGCGTATAGGGAATTTGACCTGGTCATTCGCAGCGAAATTACTATCGCAGCTTCTGCGACGACCGTGTGGGCTCAGTTGTCCCGGCTAGAGCAATGGAAAGACAGTATCCATTCACTTGAGCACATTGCCGGAACGCCGGGACAAACAGGCGATGTAGTGCGCATTGGCCAACGCCGGGGTGAACGGGTTGTTTATGTCACTCAGGAAACATTGGCAGTCCAGCCTGGGCGCTGCAAGGTTGAGTATCTGCAGACTGAGGACGGATTGGCCGCCAGGGGCTACGTCGTCTATTCACTTTATGCCCAGGCATCGGGCACGCTGGTTGTATGCGACCTGCTGCTACGCGCCGCCGTGCCGGCAGAACAATTGGCTGGAAACAGTCTCGAACAGATTTCGGACATGGCCAAAACAAGCACCAGGGAAAAACTCGATAGTGACCACCTGGTGCTGAAAATACTGAGTGAGAATGGGTAATTATCAATGACGGTCATGCAGGGGAGTGGTCCGGGTGTCAGCTAAATCAGCGAGCAAAAAGAGCAGCGCACACAAGTCCGTCCAGTCGCTTAACGTGAAACGCGTCGTGCTTGACCGGGCGGCGTGGATAGTCGAGGCGCGGGAAGCATTGATAAAAGGTGGTATCGCCTCGGTGAAAATCGGCAAGCTGGCCACCCGGCTTGACGTCACCCGTGAATCTTTCTACTGGCACTTCAAGAATCTCCAGGAGTTGCATGATGAACTGTTGCAGGACTGGGAAACCACAACCACTTCCGCACACGCGGCCCTGCTTGATCCACAACACGATGGCGCAAAAGAATTCCTCTCTATGGTGCACTTCCACCTCGATAAACAGCGGTTCAACCCGGCCTGGAATTCAGCCGTGCGGGACTGGGCGCGGGTAGCAAGGCCGGTTGAGTTGGCGGTCAGTCGCGTTGACGAACACATAGTCGAAATGATCAAGCAAATGTTTCTGGACATGGGGTATGACGAGATTGAGTCCTTGATAAGGGCGCGCATCACGCACTTTCACCAGATTGGTTACTACAACGTCAATCCGGGTGAGTCCGAGCAGGAGCGGATGCGACTGCTACCTGTTTACGTGCGCTTGCTCACAGGTCTGCCACTGATGGAATAGCAGCAAAGCCATAGTCTTGACTTACACGTCTGTAAGGGATACCTTACGCCTCTGTAAGGAGGATAGGCATGGCATCACTGGCTGCTCAAACCATACAAAACCGGAACTCATTGTTCGCTGTTGCCCGCGATGCGTTCCTGGCCGGTGTCCACGCCAGCTTCGATAGCATTCTCAAAGGGTTTTTCGCTCACCATGGCCTGAAGCGTGAGCAGGTTGAAGACCTGACCCAGGAAGTCTATTTGCGCTTGGCGCGGCGCCCGGAATGTGTCGGCATCGAAAATACCAAGGCTTTTGTGTTTACCATTGCGCGCAACCTTCTGCGTGATCGCTTCCGGCGCAAAAAGACCCACGGCCAGGAAATGGACATAGAAGCAGAAGACCAGATCGCTGTTGAAACAGCCGATCCGCTGCAAACGCTGGAATTTTCCCAGCAGCTGGACAAAGCGATGAACGTGATCGGCACGCTAAAACCTGCTGCACAACGTGTTTTCCTGTTACATCGCATTGGTGGTTTGAGCCATGCCGAAGTTGCAAGCGAACTTGGTGTGTCGGTCAGCTTGATTGAGAAACACATGATTTCGGCCATCGCTGCCTTGCGACCCTTAAGGCTGAGTTGTTAGTCCGCCGCAAAAAAGCCCTTCGCAAAATCTCCAGCAAAAATCGAAAATTGCATACCGTGTAGTATCATCCCGCATACCTATGTACATTTCTGGCAGAGGCTTCAAGGCTAAACGCCGGAGTCCAACACCAAAGGAATTTTCGTTGCTCATCCGCTTTGCTGGATGCCTGGGCCTGTGCCTTTTCGCGGTGTCGGGAGTGGCGGCCCGGGAGCAAGACCCTGGACGCAACGGCAGCTGACTCCCCCAGTCCGGCCGTCATCGCCGCGCGGGACCTCCTGTTGAGCGATGGCCTGTTGCTGTATATCCAGCATCGTCGCTATGGCAAGGTCAGCCCCGCCACCAGGAACTGGCTGCGCGGGGAGGGTGGCCGGAGGTAGCGCCGGGTCCGACAGTGAGAAAAGGCGACCGCGACCCGCGCGTCGTTGGCGTGCGTGAGCGCTTGCTGGTAACGGGTGAACTCGCTGGCGGGCCAACCGGGCCGGCCGATCAGGCCGGGGATTTTTTTGACGCTGAGCTGGAATCAGCCGTCAAGGCTTTCCAGGAGCTCAATGAGCTGGATGCCGATGGCGTGGTGGGTAAGCACACCATCGCTGCGATGAACGTGCCTGCCAACACCCGTGTCGACCAGTTGCGCCTTTCGCTGGAACGATTGCGCTGGGTGGCACAGGATGCCGGGGAGGAATTCATTGCAGTGAATATTGCCGGTTTCCGGCTGTCGTTTTTCCGTAACCGGCATAGTGTCTGGACCACCCGGGTCATGGTGGGCACCACCTATCGCCAGACTCCCTTGTTTCGCAGCGACATCAAATACCTGGAGTTCAACCCGACCTGCACCATTCCCCCGACCATCCTGCGCGAAGATACACTGCCGGCCCTCAAGAAAGATCCCGCTTACCTCACTGCCAAGAACCTTTCCGTCACCGATGCCGCCGGCCGTAAGGTAGACCCCGCCGGTATCGACTGGACTGCCTATCGCAAGACGGTTCCATTCACTTTACGCCAGGGGCCCGGTCCGAACAATGCCCTCGGCAAGGTCAAGTTCATCTTTCCCAACCCGTATTTCGTCTTCATGCACGACACGCCGCACAAGGGTTTGTTTGACCGGCCGGAACGCACGTTTAGTTCGGGCTGCATTCGCGTGGAAAATGCACTTGAGCTGGCAGAAATGGTGCTGCAGGACCAACCTGGGTTCAGTTCGAAGGATATGCAGGAAATGGTGCAAAGTGGTAAAACCCGGCGCGTCGTGTTGCACAAACCGCTGCCCGTATTGATCCTGTACCTCACCGCTGCATTGGATGATTCGGGCAAGGCCCGCTTTTACCGCGACATCTATCAACGTGATGCCGCGGTCCTGCAGGCCCTGGACGGGCCGGTTACTGATGGGAGTCCGGGTGCTGCGCGGAATGCCACGCCATCCATTGACACAGGTCAATTGCTGCACTGAGAGGAAGCCCAACATCAAATTCAGAAAAGCGTTTACCAGTGACCTTTCCCCTGTAGTCGATCCAGTTATGGTGGGGGAAATTCATCATATCAGGCAGCCTTTTCAGCGAACACTGCCGGGGGCAGATAGCCGAGCGAGCTGTGTGGCCTGACTTCGTTGTAGTGTTTTCTCCAGTCGGCGATGATGCGTCTGGCTTCAGTGAGATCCCTGAACCAATGTTGGTTTAGGCAGCCGTCCCGGAACTTGCCATTGAAGCTTTCGACAAAAGCATTCTGAGTTGGCTTGCCTGGCTGGATGAAGTTCAGCTTCACTGCAGTTTCCCTGCTCCAGAAGAACATCGCCTTGGAGGTTATTTCGGTGCCGTTGTCACAGACAATGGCAGCGGGTCATTTACGCACCTGGCCAAGTTTACTCAGGTAACGTGCCATGCGCGCACCAGAAATCGACACATCGGCCAATTGGCCAACACATTCCCGGGTATAGTCATCCACCACGTTCAGAATGCGAAAACGCCGACCACAGGCCAGCTGATCGGACACGAAATCCAGTGACCAGCGTTCGTTGGGACCCGTCGGCACAGCCATCGGAAGGCGTGGCCTGACGAGCTTTTTACGCCGCTTGGTGCGCACCTGCAGACCCAGTTCGGTATAAACCCGGTAGGTACGCTTGCGGTTTTGCACCAGGCCTTCACGCTTTAGCAAGGCATGCAGCTTCTTGGCATCTGATAGTTCCAGACCGCCAAATTTCGACTTCCAGCGGTAAATCGATTGCTCCGAAACGCTGTACTTGCGCACCAGGTCGGGTTCCCGGACACCCGCTTCGTGCTCCTTGAGAATGGCGATGATCTGTTCTTCGGTGAATCTCTTGCGCTTCATGTCGGGACCTCCCAAGGGTCAAATTATAGGGAAATCCCTCACCGGAAATGGACTGGTTTATGGGGGAAAGGTCAGGTGCAATAAAAAACCCCGCATTAAGCAGGGTTTTTTAATTCGTTTAGAGCAGGTGCTCCATCGGAGCATTGTCTTTACTGTATCTCATAATGTTGTCGATCACCTTTTGAGCTGGTTTCAGTTTAACCTTGTTGAGGTCTGACTTTGACTCGAGCAGGTTGTCATGTAATTCTTTCAGTTCCCAATCGCTCCGGAGCGCCTCTTCAATTAAGCTGGTTTCCTCGGCGGTCGTTTCTGAATAGATGTAACGAATGAGATTGTCTCGAGTAATGTTTTTAGTCATGCAGTACGTTTTAGGTTTAACCATTAAATTAATACAGCTAAAACGCAGTATTGCCCACGCCGCCCTTGTGGTGAAAATCGCGGCCCTTTGCATCAGACACCATTTCCTAGGTGGTTTGGTGCTGGCTGGGTGAAGTCAGCATTTCAACCTGGTGGCATTCGGCCGGTTCCCGGCGTAGCTGGAGGATGCGGGCATTGCCGCTATCGGCGACCAGCACCCAATACAAAGGAGAGATTCTGCTCATGGTTGCACCACTTCAAGGACAGTGAAATTGGACAATTCAAACCTGCAAGCAGATTGGGGCAAGTAACACTTCGGCAATGGGTGTACACGACATGCATCAGCATGTGCTCAATGTGCTGGCGCAAGAGATAGTTTCGGGAGGGGTTTATGCGGTTTTGCGGCGGAAAACCCAGAAGCCAAGCAGCAGCACCCCGACCACGGCCAGGCTGAGCCACAACTGCTCCGCCAACTCCTTTGACAGGCCCATGAATACCAGCACGGCCAGCATGGAGGCGATGGCGAAGTAACTGCCGTAGGGGTGGAACCACATCTTGATGTGCAGCCGTTCCGGCGCCTCGGCTTCGGTCTTCGCGCGCAGCTTCAGTTGTGCGAAGGACAGCAGCAGGTAGATGAACAGCATGGTGGCGCCACAGGTGTTGATGAGGAAGCTGAACAGGTCGGTGGAAAAATGATTGATGCCAAAGGCTACGTAGCTGAACAGGCTGGCGACCAGGATGGTGCGCACCGGTACTTTACGGTCGTTGATTTTTACCAGCCACTGCGGTGCATCGCCGTGCCTGGCCAGGCCAAACAGGGCTCGCGAGGTCACATACAGGCCGGAGTTCAGGCAGCTCAGCACGGCCACCAACACCAGCGAATTCATCACCACGTGGGCGCCTGGCAAGCCCACGGCTTGCAGGGTAGTGGCAAATGGTGAAATGCCCGGCACGATGGTGTTCCAGGGCATGATGGCGACGATCATCAGTATCGACAGGATGTAAAACACCAGGATGCGAAACGTGACCGTCACAGTCATGCGCGAAATGACCCTGGCCGGCTCTTCCGATTCAGCCGCAGCGATGGTGGCGATTTCCGCGCCGCACAGCGCGAAAATGGTGGAAGCCGCACCGGCTAACACGGCTGCCCAGCCCATCGGGGCAAAGCCGCCGTGTGCCGTCAGGTTGACGAACCCTGGACTGTGTGGCGTGCTGATGCCGAATACAAAGGCGGCTGTAACCAGGATAAATACGATGATGGCGGCCACCTTGATCGAGGCGAACCAGAATTCAAATTCGCCGTAGGAGCGGGTCGACATCAAATTGACGACGGTCAAAATGGCCATCAAGCCCACGCCGATGGACCACAGCGGCGAATATGGAAGCCATTCGTGGATTATCCTGGCGCCGGCGATGGCTTCGATGGCCACCACCACGACCCAGAAGTACCAATACAGCCAGCCGGACATGAAACCACCGAGGTGGCCAAGGCCAAGGCGCACGAATTCAGGAAAACTCTGCACGCCGGGCGTGGCGACGGCCATTTCCGAGAGCATGCGCATCACCAGCAGGATGATGAAACCGGAAATCGCGTAGCTCAACACCACCGCGGGACCGATTTGCGCAATGGCCGTGGATGAGCCGACAAACAGTCCCGCGCCAATGATGCCGCCAATGGCTATCATGGACACGTGGCGTGATTTGAGCGTGCGGCTGAGCACTGCGTCGGAGGTTGACATGGCGCGGATTGATTTCGTCATGGGCGATCTCTGGGCTGGGGGAGGGCACAACACGTGCTGTTTGGTAGCATAACGCTTAGTGCGTTGCGATGCACCGGGGGAAGCCCGGCGCAGGGAATTGGGGTATTGTTGCGACGTCGCTACCGAAACAGGTGCAGGGCTGGTTGATGCTGCGTACTTTTTTGCCTTTTGTTCTCGTTGGCCTGGGCAGTATGCTGGGCGGGATGGCCCGCTACTGCATGACCTTGCTGACGCAGAACATTGCGGTCTTCAGCAACCCCTATGGCACGCTGATTTCCAACACCGCAGGGTGTCTGGTGGTCGGCCTCATTGCCGGCATCAGCGGCAAAACGGAGCTCCTGTCCACCGAGATGCGTTTGCTGCTCGCCACGGGGTTCTGTGGTGGATTTACCACGATGTCCTCGTTTGTCTACGAACTGGCGCAATTCGTGCAGGACAAGGAGTTCTACTATGCGTCTTTCTACTTCACGGCCACGCTGGCCGGAGCCGGCCTGGCATTTACCGTGGGCTTGCTGCTCAGTGAACTGGTATTGAGGTGATTCTTGGTATCTACCGGGCACTTTTTGCCTGCCAACCCGGCGCTGAGCGGTAGGAATTAGCGCTTAAATGGGTTGACATGCGGCTTTTTCTGTTTTCTAATACGAGAGCCTCAAGGAAGAGGTTCGTGATGTCTGCCTGCCATGGGGTCCGAGTTGTAACGTGGCCGGATATCACCATCAAGGAAGAGAGCGATGCGCAGGATGCGAGTCGAAAACCATACCACGGGGATGCGTGGTGCCACCGCAGTCAAGTCTCGTTTATCAGGCACGACCGGAAAGCAATTACTCCGGCGCGCACTATTTGCCGTATGGGCACTTCCCCTGGTTCTGCTGGCCGGCATCACGGATGCGTCGGCTAACGTCTGTCTGACAGACACCAGTCAAGCGAACTTCCAAATCGGCATGCCGACCAGCGTAAGCCTGACCAGCGGTGGTGAGGTAACGCTTGCAAGCAGCGCCGTGGTCGATCAACAAAACACGAGTATCTCAGTCAACGGGTTCGCCTTCACCACCTCAGCCTGGTTCGGACAGACCTTCAAGGCGGGTGTTTCCGGCCAATTGTCCAAGCTGGATGTCTACTTGTTCTGCAGTGGGTGCACCGGCACGACGCCCAATGTCATAGTAACCATCCGTGCGACTGAGGTGGCTGCGAATGGGACGAATGTGCCCGCCGGTAATGACCTGGCAACCGCAACGATTCCCGGCTTCAACAATGGCGCGGGCGCTTACTTTACCGCCAATTTCGACACGCCCGTCAGCATCACTGCCGGAACCGTCTACTCCTTTACGGTGCATGCATCCGCGAATCCATCCCTTGGCACGTACGCCTACGTTGTGAGCGCCGACAACCCATATGCCAACGGCGACCGCGTCAACTCCACCAGCACCGGTCTTTTCTGGGACGTACGGACCTGGGATGTCGGATTCCGGATCTACGTTGGGTCCGGCTATGTCAGCGCCGGCAACCTGGCTTCGTCAGCGAAAGACAGTATCCCGGCTGCAGGCGAAACCCCGGCCTGGTCGACGCTGTCCTGGAATGGGGTCACCCCCGCAAACACGACACTCAAGTTCCAGGTTGCGGGTGCCAACATGTCTTCAGGTCCTTGGACTTATGTCGGCCCGGATGGCTCTGCAGGAACTTTCTTTACCACCAGTGGTGCGACTTTGAGCCAGTTTAATGGCAGTCGCTATATCAAATACAAGGCCCTGCTGGCGACTACAAATACACCAACAACACCGACGCTGAACGATGTGACGGTTTGCTACAGCAATGCGGCCACTACGGCTGATTTGCAGATAACCAAGACTGATGGCGTGACTACTGCGACCCCCGGCGGCGTGGTGACCTACTCTATCGTGGCCAGTAACGCCGGGCCAAGCGCAGTCAATGGCGCACTGGTGACGGACACGTACGAGGCTGTGCTCAACTGTAATTGGACTTGTGCCGGATCCGCTGGTGGCAGCTGCCTTGCACCTTCAGGATCGGGCAATATCAGTAACACGGTCAACCTGCCTGTCGGTGGCATTGCCACCTACACGGCCAGCTGCAGCATTGACCCCGCTGCCATTGGCTCGTTGAGCAATACGGCTTCGATCTCATCGGCGCTGGTTGATCCGGTGCCGGGCAACAACAACGCCACCGATACCGACACCCTGGCGCCGAGCGCCAACCTGGGCATCACCAAGACCGACGGTGTCACGGCCGTCACACCGGGTGGAACCGTGACCTACACCATCGCCGCCAGCAATGCCGGTCCGAGCGCGGTCAACGGCGCGACCGTGACCGATACCTTGCCGGCTGCGCTCACCTGCAACTGGACCTGTTTGGGCACCGGAGGCGCCAGTTGCCCGTCTTCCGGATCGGGCAGTATCAACAGCAGCGTCAACCTGACGTCCGGTGGTAGCACCACATTTACCGCCAGTTGCACCGTAGCGGGCAATGCCACGGGTTCACTCAGCAACACGGCAACAATCTCATCCACGGTTGCGGACTCAGTACCCGGCAACAACAGCGCCACGGACACCGATACTCTTGCTGTGACCGCCAACCTGGGCATCACCAAGACCGACGGTGTCACGGCCGTCACACCGGGTGGAAACGTGACCTACAGCATCGTGGCCAGTAATGCCGGACCCACGCTGGTCAACGGCGCTACGGTGACGGACACATTCCCGGCTGCGCTGACTTGCGCCTGGACCTGTGCCGGAGCCGCAGGTGGTACTTGCCCCGCATCGGGCACCGGCAATATCAATAGCAGCGTCAACCTGCCAGTGGGTGGCAGCACGACCTTCACTGCCAGTTGCGCCGTAGCGGCCAACGCCACGGGTTCCATATCCAACACCGCTTCCGTTACCTCTACGGTTACAGACCCGGTGCCAGGCAATAACAGCGCCACCGATACCGACAGCGTGACGGCAAGCGCCGACCTGGCTATCACCAAGACCAACGGCGTCACGACATCCACGCCGGGGGCAACAACAAGCTACACCATCGTGGCCAGCAATGCCGGGCCCAGCGCCGTGACCGGCGCAACCGTCACGGACACACTGCCAACAGCGCTCAGTTGCACCTGGACTTGTGCAGGAGCCGTTGGCGGCACCTGCCCGGCATCGGGCACAGGCAATATTGCCACTAGCGTCAACCTGCCGGTGGGTGGCACAGCCACGTTCAGCGCCAGTTGCACCATCGCCGCCAATGCCACGGGTTCACTCAGCAACACGGCAACAATCTCATCCACGGTTGCGGACTCAGTACCCGGCAACAACAGCGCCACGGACACCGATACTCTTGCTGTGACCGCCAACCTGGGCATTACCAACACGGATGGCGTAGCGGTAGCCGCGCCGGGTGGAGCGGTGACCTACACCATCGTGGCCAGTAATGCCGGACCCACGCTGGTCAACGGCGCTACGGTGAAGGACACATTCCCGCCGATGTTGAGCTGTAGCTGGACCTGTACGGCAAGCGCCGGCGGCAGTTGTCCGGCATCTGGTTCCGGCCAAATCAATCACGCCGTCAGCCTGCCGGTGAACGGCAGTGCCACCTACATCGCCAACTGCACCATAGCCCAGGGCGCAAGCGGGTCAATAGACAACACCGCCAGCGTTACCGGCTCAATGGCCGACCCGGTGCCCGGCAACAATACGGCAACCGACGTCACCGTGTTGCAGGCGGATGCCATATTCGTCAGCAATTTCGAGTAGGGTAGCGAGACTCGCTACTGAGGCTCGTCAGGACTGTCCGCTCCGGCGTTCCACCATGTCAAGTTCGACTCGCGCAACACGCTGAGCTCAACCTTGTGGTGGATCATGACGTCTCCGTCCTCATCAATGATCTTGAACCGGATCAGGGGGTCGCGCCGATCCCAATCGATCTCGATCAGCCCGAAGTTGTCGCCGCGCATTTCGACAGCCAGGCGATGGCTGTTGCGTTTCGGCATGCGGTAGACATGCTCGGACCAGTTCAGCGAGCTGGAAGTGAGGTCGTAGATCGGGTAGCCGGCATTGCCATCCATCATTGAGAGCTCGGCATAATGGACGTCCCCGCTGATGAAGAACGCACCTGTCGAGCGCCACAGCAGGTCGAAAAACCGCTGTCGTTCCAACGGGAAGTTGGCCCACTTTTCACCGCCGGAATCCTCATTCACCACCTGTATGCTTGAGCCTATGATGCGGATTTGGGCTGGCACGCGTAGCTGATCCTCCAGCCAGACCCATTGCTGCGCCCCGAGCAGGGTAGCCTGCGGATCGGTACTGGGCACATAGTGTCCACCCAGCTTTGGGTCGCGCGGGTTTTCCTGATATACCAGGGGTGTGCGGTTGTAGCGGGTGTCCAACAGGATAATTTGCACGCGTTTTCCCGGTGGGCCAAAGACTTCGGCGGAATACACGCCATCGAGTTGTCGCCGGGGCGAGTCTTTTGGCACTCCCCAGAAATCAAGAAAGGTCTGTTTCGACATTTCCTTGCCTGGGAAATCGCCGCCGGAATCGTTGGTGCCGTAGTCGTGATCGTCCCAGGTGGCCATGATGTGGCTCTGCTCGCGCAGCCCCTGCAGGCCGGGCTGTGCGCCCAGTTTGGCGTAGGCAGCCTGCAGCTCGACCGGATCGGCTGTATCGGAATACATATTGTCGCCGAGAAACACAAACACATCCGGCTGTGCCGCCAGTACGTGGTCCCAGATGGGCTGGACGCCGTCCTGGCCGAGGCAGGAACCAAAGGCGATGCGGGTTACCAGCGGTTCGCCGGTTTGTTCCACTGGCGGCATGGCTTGCACGCCGGTTTGCTCATCGACCGAATCGTTCTTGCTGCACCCGCACAGGAGCAGGGATATGATTACCAACGTCGCGGAATGTCTCATGATCGCTCCTCGTCCAGGTCCGGCTCACTCTTAATTCCAACTACTCACAACTCAAGCTACTCACAACTCAAGCTACTCACAACTCAACCTACTCACAAGTCAGGCCATCCAGGCTGGTCAATCGCCGCAGGGCCAACTGCCCTGAGCCGAAACCCTGCTCGCTGCTTGCGTAGCTGGCGGTTCCGCTCTTGCAACTGATGTCCAGGTTCAGCGTGCCCCAGGAATATACCTCGACGGCGGCCGGATCAAACGCTGCGCCGAAAACGCCACCGCGCGTGCTGAGCAGGTCATCGAAAACGAGTTGGCCTTGTTCAATGGCACCCACGCCAAAGAACCAGCGGCGCTTGCCTGCGGGGTCGTAGCTGAACCAGTACACCAGGGCCTGGCCGTTAGCCATTACCTCCAGCGTGTAGCCCTCGCCCGAGTGCGTAGGGTCGTTCCACGAACCGCTCAGTTGGTATTCCGGCACGATGGGCGCAAGGATGGGTATTCCGCAATCTATGCCCATCACTCTGGACAGGCGCCTCAAGTTCATCCGTCCCTGGTCATCACCCATAACCCAGTCCATCACTCCGCTGTCGCAATCCTCCCAGGTAAACGCGGCAGATCCGACCACGGTCTCCGTGATCCTGGATGGGTCGAAGCCGGCACCGAATTCGCCGCCGGAGATGCGCAGCAGCTCAGGGAACAGCACGCGCCGTCCTTTTACATTGCCCACTGCGATGTACCAATCCTGCTGTCCTGCGTCATCGTAGGTAAACCAGTACAGTACCGCGCGTTGCCTGGGCAGGATTTCCAGCATGAATCCTTCGCCTGTGCGTGCACGGTCGGTCCAGGCAGCGGAAATCCCCGGCTCCAGGGCAAAAGGTGGTGGCGTTGAGTCGCTGGCATCCAGGTCCAGCAGTTGCCCCGCCGCTATATTGGATAGCACGGTTTCTCCGCCATGTGGCCAGTGCACGTCCACCTGGTCGACCTTATCTGCAGTGCCAAGGCCGAAATGCTGCAGCAAGGGATTTTGTGATGCGTAGTTGCTGCCCACCGTGATCTCGCGCATCTGCGTTATTCCGTCCGCCGTTACGCGGATCGTGGCGCCAACCGCGGCCGGATTGTCAGGTTCGCCATGAAGGCGTACCTGCAGGTAACCCGGGTTGGCTTCCAGGTCATTGCGATACAGTTTTGAGAGTCCCTCCCAGTTCGCAGTGAAAATGTCGACATCGCCATCCGTGTCATAGTCAAAACACACTACGCCGCGGCCCTGGCCCGTGTCATCCAGATGCAATGACTCGCTGCGTTCGGTAAAGGTGCCATCCTGGTTGTTGATGTAAAGCATCGACCGATCCGCGGTGAAATCCGTCTGGTTAGGCCCATACGACGGAAAGCCGTTAACGTGAAAAATGTCCAGCCAGCCATCGTTGTTGAAATCGGCGGCACAGGCGCCCCAGCCCCAGTGCCCGATCACGATGCCCGCGCTTTCGGTCACGTTGGTGAACGTGCCGCTGCCGTCGTTCATGTACAAGCGGTTGCCGCTGCCTGCCCAGGTGTGGGTCTCAGCCTCGTCAAAGATGCTGCTGACAAACCAGTCGATGTCTCCGTCATTGTCGAAGTCAGCCGCAGCAGAGCCCATGCCGTTGGCATCGTCAATGACATCTGTTGTAGTTGTGGCAAATCGCCCGTTATCAGCGCACATCAGCACCTGGCTGGTGTTGTAGTCACTGGTCACCAGCAGGTCCTGTATCCGGTCGCCGTTGAGGTCGGTGAATACCGGGGCAAAACTCCAGTCGTCTTCACGGAAAACGTCGATACCGGCCCAGAAGTCAGAAGCCACGAAGCTGCCCGCACCGCGGTTGATCCAGTAATGGTTGGTGGGCAGCTTGGCTCCCCAGTGACCGACGAACAAGTCCAGGTCACCGTCGCCGTCCGGGTCGCCAAAGGCACTGGAAAAATCATTTTGCAGTGCTTCCTGCTGCACGATGCCGGTGGGCGCAGTTACGTCGATGAACCGGCCGCTGCCGTTATTGTGGAACACGTGGTAGCCGGATCCTGCCACTCCGCCAACCACCAGGTCCGGCCAGCCGTCTGCATCGATGTCAGCAAACACCGGGCCACTGTTGACCTGGCCCTCAAGTCCCGCGCCATGCTCTTGTGGCGGCACCTGGGTGAAGCGACCGTCGCCGTTGTTGCGCAACAGGGCATTGGGTGAAATATTGCCCGTGATGACATACAGGTCGATATCACCGTCCTGGTCGTAGTCGCCTGCGGCCACCCCGCCGGCCATCATGCGTATGCCGGGGTTGTTGTTGTCGGCGTGGCCGTGCAGAATCGCTGCACCTGCGGGTTCGCTGACCTCGGTAAATCCCCATTGCGCCTGCGCTGCCAGTGGCAAGGCCAGGATCAGCACCGGCAGCCGGGCGCATACACGTTTACCGTGTTTCCTGCGCTGGCTGGCTGGCGTTGAAGGTAGTTCCAAACTCACGATCAAGGGTTTCCGTTTTTTACATTGACTGGGCTGGCTTCAGCGGTTAGTTTTACTCCTGAATGGGTGCTGCACGCAACAAGGGATATCAATAGCATATGATCGAAGTTCCCGCCACCAGCCTGATGATTACTGCTCAGGCTGAGTCACAAAATGAAATTCTTACCCCGGGTGCCTTGTCCCTGCTGGCCACCCTGGTGGCTGATTTTACTGCGGAGCGTGACCGCTTGCTGCTGGAACGAGTGCGCCGGCAACAGGCCATCAGCAAGGGCGCAACGCTCGATTTCCAAGACGAAACCCTGTCCATACGCAACGGAGACTGGGTGGTAGCGCCTCTTCCGCCAGAGGCGCTGGACCGGCGCGTCGAGATCACCGGCCCGGTCAGCCGCAAGATGATCATCAATGCCCTCAATTCCGGCGCCCAGGTATTCATGGCGGATTTTGAAGACGCCAATTCACCCACCTGGGCCAATTGCATCGAGGGGCACATCAACCTGCGCGATGCGGTCAATGGCAGCATTGAATTTGACGATGGCGCAGGCAAGCGCTATCGCCTGAATGACAAGACCGCGCTGCTGATGGTGCGCCCGCGCGGCTGGCATTTGCCGGAGAACCATGTGCTGGGCCACGGCAAGCCCATTCCCGGCGCACTGTTCGATTTCGCCTTGTTCCTGTTTCACAATCACCCGGCGCTCGCTGCCCGCGGCGTGCACCCGTTTTTCTACTTGCCCAAAATGGAGCATTACCTCGAAGCGCGTTTGTGGAACGAGGTGATTTCCCGCGCTGAGCAAATACTGGGCCTGGCGCACGGTACGGTTAAAGTAACCGTATTGATTGAGACCTTGCCCGCTGCATTCCAGATGGACGAAATCCTGTTTGAGCTGAAGGATCGCATCCAGGGCCTCAATTGCGGCCGCTGGGATTACATCTTCAGCTACATAAAAACACTGCGCGACAAAGCGGAATACCTCCTGCCCGATCGCGCGCAGATCACCATGGACAAGGGCTTCCTGAACGCTTACTCCCTGCTCCTGATCAGGACCTGCCATCGCCGTAAAGCTATGGCCCTTGGTGGCATGGCAGCCCAGATCCCGATCAAGAGCGATGCTGCTGCCAACGAGGTGGCGCTGGCCAAGGTACGCGCCGACAAGCAGCGCGAAGCAAGAGCCGGCCACGATGGTACCTGGGTGGCGCACCCCGGGCTGGTGCCCATTGCGCGGGCAGAGTTTGATGCCGTGATGAGCGGGCCAAACCAGCTCCAGTGTATGCGTGACGATGTGCAGGTAAGCGCCGGGGATCTGCTACGCCCGGTGAGTGGAACCATTACCGGGCAGGGCTTCCGCAGCAATATCCGCATTGCCCTGTTGTATCTGCAGGCCTGGCTGGGTGGCAACGGCTGTGTCCCCATCGATAACCTGATGGAAGATGCTGCAACCGCCGAGATATCCCGCGCACAATTGTGGCAGTGGCTGCGCAACCCCGCTGCGCAGCTGGAAAACGGCAGCCGCATTGATTCCGCCCTGTACCGTGCAGAGCGATCCGGCATTCTGGATCACCTGTTGCAAACGGCGGCCCCGGAAGAATCCGCGCAATTGGTCAAGGCAGCGGAACTGCTGGACACGCTGGTGCTGAACGATGAGTTCGCGACGTTTCTGACGCTGGATGCCTACCCCGCGATCTGTTAGTTCCTGTGTGTTGGTTCCGGCGTGTTACTACTCAGGCCGGCAATTTCTCAACCACCAATGTCTGGAGGAGACGGTGTTCCGCGTAATTATCTCCCGGCCCCATGCGGTCAATGATCAGGTAGTC
>SHZL01000020.1 GCA_009692275.1 Lysobacterales bacterium
ACCACCTGTTGATCGTCAAGATCGGCCTGCTTTTTCACGCTGCCCTGCTTGATTTCCGCAGCCAGGTAGGCGTCGTGGATCTCACGGCCGACACTGACCAATTCATTTGTTTTCAGGGCCAGCCAGCCATGGGCCACCGCCAGCAGGTTTTCAGGATCCAGCGGATAATCCATCTGCAGCGCATATTTTTCGTCGTACAGTGCACGGCCCAGGCGCCAGTTACCGTTTTCCCTGGCGCCCAGGGTTTTGTCTACCCACAGGGCAAAGTCGTTGATGCGCGTGACTGCAGCAGCACAGGAAGCTGTTATGGCTGCCTGTTCCTCCGCGCCCAGTGCGGACGCCTGCAACAGTTGTGGCAAGGTCTTATCGTACAAACCGCCCTTGGCCGTAAGGCCTTCCAAGCGTTGCAGGGTAACCATTTTCTCCACTTCCGTGGGCTTGACCGAGTCGGGTTGCAACACCGCCTGGACCTGGTCCAGCATCAGCGGCGTGGCCGCACACCTTGCGCCGAAACTCCGCAGGCGTTGGTCAACCGGGGCGTAATCACGCAATACCAACCCGGACATGGCCTCGCCCAGTGTCGTTGCCCAGTTCAGCGGGTTGGTCAGTGCGCCCAGGCGATCTACCTGGAATTGGTCCAGCGTAACTTTCTGCGTCAGGATGTGCAGATCAATCTGGTCCGGACGGGACAGGCCTTGCGGATCAATGTGCAACAGACGCTGCAGCAGGAATACCCGGCCTGCGCTGTTAACCGCGTTGCGTTCAGCCGAGGCATCCGGCAAACGGTTGTCGTAATAGCTGGCGTCGTCTCCCTTGCCATGTATGCCAAGCGTACTGCCCTGGCTCGGGTCCTCCTCAAGGATGAATTCGATGTACAGACGGCCAAGCTGATCAATGCTGTTTTCGGCCGTCACTCGCGCCTGCCACTCTTCCAGGGAAAACCCCGCAGACAAGGCGGATGACATGAACAAGCCAGCAATAATGGCGGTTAAGGCAGAAAATCGCATGGTGGTTATCCGGAAACTGTGATGGGTGCGGCAGAATACAGCAAACTGCCACTGTTCGTCTTCCCTCGCGCGGTTGGTCTCCGACCGGGTCCGGGCAGAGTTGCGTTCAGCCGTAGCGGCCTTCGATGTAATCCGCGGTTTCCTGGTTCCTGGGAGTGACAAACATGTCGCCGGTATCCGTGTGCTCAATCACTTTGCCCATCAACATGAACACGCACTCGTCACTCGCGCGCCTGGCCTGGGCCATGTTGTGGGTTACGATCAGGATGGAGTATTTACCGCGCAACTCCCAGATCAACTCTTCGACCGCTTCGGTGCCCTTGGGGTCGAGTGCCGAACAGGGCTCGTCCATCAACAGCACAGCGGGCTTTACCGGCAACAGGCGGGCAATGCACAATTTCTGCTGCTGTTCCAGGGACAGGCTGGTGGCTTTATGTTGCAACTTGTCTTTCACTACGTCCCACAGCAATACCTGCTGCAGCGCATCTTCCACGATTTCGTCCAGCCTTGCCTTGCTGCATTTATCACTGGTATGCAGGCGATGACTGAACAAGACATTGTCGCGAATGGAAATTGGCAAGGGGTTGGGCCGCTGAAAAACCATGCCCACCTGCTTCCTCACCTGCACCAGTTCGACGCCTTGCTGGTAGATGTCTTCGCCCATCACGTCAACACTGCCCGTGATGCGCACATAGCCCAGGCGCTCGTTGATGCGGTTGACACTGCGCAGAAAAGTGCTTTTTCCACAACCGGATGGACCGATCATGGAGGTGATGATGCCCTGGCCGATGTTGAGGTCGATGTCAAACAGCGCCTGGAAGGTGCCGTACCAAAGGTTGAGCTTTTGCGTGGCAATGGCCAGTGCCCGGGTGCTTGTGCCGCCCATCAACCGAACCTGCCTTCAACGTAATCGCGCGTTCGCTGGTCCTGCACTGCGCCGGTAAACAGGTCCTCCGTCACCGCAGTCTCAATGCATTTGCCGTCGAGGAAAAAAGCCGTGCGATCAGCGAGTCGCCGCGCCTGCTGTACCAGGTTGGTCACCAGGATGATGGATACTTCTTTCTTCAATTCCTTCAGTACGTCCTCAATGCGCATGGTCGTGACCGGATCCACCGCAATGGAAAATTCATCCAGCATCAACATTTGGGGTTCCTGCGACAGGGCGCGGGCAATGGTCAGCCGCTGTTGCTGCCCCCCGGACAGGAGGCTGCCCAGGGCCATGAGCCGGTCTTTTACTTCGTCCCACAGAGCTGCACGGCGCAGGCAGCGCTCGACGATGACATCAAGGTCCGACCGATTTTTCGTGCCAGCCAGCCGCGGCGCTAAAGCCACATTGTCATACACCGACAAGGGCAGGCCCACAGGCAGGGGAAATACCACACCAATTTGGCGGCGCAAGCCGTACACGTTGCGCACCTTGCGGGTATTGATGCCGTTGAAAAGAATCTGACCCTCTACCCGCATGGAGGAATCAAACAGGTCCATGCGATTGATCGCCTTGAGCAGCGATGTCTTGCCGGCATTAGCGGGGCCGATGATGCCAAAAATTTCATTCTGCCTGACTTCCAGGCTGACATTTTCCAGCGCGGCGAACTGCTTGTAGTGAATCGTCAGGTCACGCACCTCAAGGTGTGGAGTTGCGCCTTGCGGTGCGGTTACAGTTACCATTTCTTCCTGCCCCGCAGGTACATGCGCAGCGCGATGGACAGGCTGTTCATGATCAGCACCATGGCAATGAGCACCAGTGCCACGCCGTACGGCACGCCCTCGGGCATGTTGGGCACCTGGGTGGAAACCACGAACAGATGCAGGGACAAAGCCATGGTCTGGTCAAATACAGACTGGGGTAGCAAAGGCAGGAAAAATGCTGCGCCGGTAAACAAGATGGGCGCGGTTTCACCGGCGGTGCGGCACACTTCCAGGATCACGCCGGTAAGAATGCCGGTGACCGCGTTGGGTAAAATAATACGCCGGATGGTTTGCCAGCGAGTTGCGCCCATGTTCCAGCAGGCTTCACGAAATGCGTGCGGCACCGATTGCAGGGACTCTCGCGTTGCGACAATGACCACTGGCAGGGTCATGATGGCCAGGGTCAGGCTGGCAGCCAGAATACTGGTTCCGAAGCGGAAAAAGACCACAAAAGCGCCCAGGCCGAACAAGGCGTGCACGATCGATGGCACACCGGCCAGGTTGATGATGGCCAGGTTGATTACGCGGGTGAGCCAGTTGTCTGGCGCATATTCACTGAGGTATATGGCAGCGGCGATTCCAAATGGCACTGAGGCCAGCAGCGCGCATATGACCAGCAGCACGGTACCGAGCAAGGCCGGAAAAATACCTCCCGCCGTCATACCCTTAGTGGGTGTGGTGAACAGGAATTCAAAGGAAATCACCGGACCGCCCTTGTAAACCAGCACGGAAAGTATCACCACAACGGGCAGCACCAGCAGCCCGGTCATGCCACCCAGCAGCCATCGGACTGCTGTCTCATTGCGGTCATTCTTGCGGTTAAGTGAAGTGGCTGAAAACATGCCGCTTAACCCTTGCGCACGCCGCGAACAATCAGGTCTGCAACCAGGTTGATCACGAAAGTTACAGCAAACAGGAAAATGCCAATGGCAAACAATGCCTGGTAATGATCGGAGCCGACAGCCGTTTCACCCAACTCCGCCGCGATGGTAGCGGTGAGAGCACGCACGGAATCGAACACGCTGGTAGGCAAATTGATCGAGTGCCCGGTGGCCATCAACACCGCCATGGTTTCCCCGAAGCCACGGCCGACCCCTAACAGAATAGCACCCAGCAAGCCATTTTTGGCAGCCGGCAGTATCACCTTGTAAATCATCTGCCAGCGCGTCGCCCCCATGGCTTCCGCAGCTTCACGGTAACGATCGGGTACCGCCTTGAGTGCATCCTCGGCAATGGACGTCATGATGGGCGCAGCCATGAGGCCAAGGATGATCCCGGCATTGAGGATGTTGAGCCCAACCGGCACATGAAATATCTGGATGATCAGTGGATTCATGATCGTGAGCCCGATGAAGCCCCAGACTACCGAAGGAATGGCGGCCAACAACTCAATGGTAACTTTCAGGAATTCACGCTTTTTTCCGCTGGAGAATTCAGCAATGTAAATGGCCGCACCCAGGGAAAACGGCACAGCGACCAGCATGGCAAACCCGGTGACACTCGCGGTACCAGCCATGAGTGCAAGTAGTCCGTATGTCTCCTTTGTCTGCGATGTCGGTCGCCAGTCGGGGGAGAAAAAGAATTCCGAGAATTCGAATTTACCGGCCAGGAAGCCGAAACCCTCAATGCTGACGAACACAAATATGCCAATAATGAAAACAATGACGGAAATGCCGCCAATGAACATCAGCACCTGCGCCAGCTTATCGAAGTACCAGTCCGAATTCAGACGGTCAAAGCGGGTATCGAGTGGCGGTGAAGGGGATTGCGCCTGGTTCTGCTCCATGCGACCAGCCTCAAGCTGCTTGATCACCGGAAAGCAGGCTGGCCAGGCTGAAAATTTCGTCGCGCAATACCCGGTAAAGGCCGGGGAAATCCCCAACGGAACCAGGTTCAGGCAAAGGCCACTCAAGTGCCGAGGTATGGAACGGTAGCTTGGGAAGGTAGCTTTTCACGGCGCCCTCCAGGCTCACCACGATGTCGTATTGCGTCAGGTCGTGTTGCAGCGCAGCGAGGCCTTGCGATTCCAATTGCTCTTCCGGCAAACCGTTTGCAATCAGAAAGTCCTTCAGCGCAGGTGAAATGTTACCGCCGGTTGCACGGCCGGCTGCGCTGAAGGCCGCAGTCGCTGGAAAAAACTTCCGGCCCACCGCTACTGCAAGGTGCGCAGCATCAGCGTTGTCACCGTGCAGAAACACGATGTTAAAGATTTTGGGAGTCTTGCCTACGCCGCGCACTGCATACACCGTCTGGTCACAGACATTCTTGGCCTGGTCCGCTACCCGCTTGAGCAAATTGAAGACCACGAAAACGGTCAGCGCGGTGCGCGCAGCCATACCGTCGTCTGCTGCAAACAGGTCTTCGTAGATCGCATCCATCTTGTGCTCGATCAGGTTCGCCAGGTGCATCAAGGCCTTGGCGCCTTCTGCATTATTGTCTCGAAACGCGCTGCGGGCATCGTGCAATATCTGCAGCGATTCATCCCCGAGGGCGTCGATCTGCATGACGAAACTGCGCGGCAAGTGCTTGTTGAGCTGCAGCGACTCGCGGCTGATGGTTACCGCGTAATCGCCAATGCGCTCGAGAATGATATTGACCCGCATCGTCGCCGCCATCTCGCGCAGCTGACCGGCACCGGGAAGGTACCGGGCGATGAAGGTGTGGCACATGTGGTCACAGGCGCGCGAATTACGATTGATGGGCTGATCACCCAGCACCGTGGCATACGCCAGTTTCTCATCCTGCGTCAGCAATGCCTTCTTGGCATTCCGAATCGCCAATTCAACGTCATTGCCCAGCGTCCAGACGAACTCCCGGATGGTTTTTAAATCGGCTTCCAGGCGTTCTTCCAGATGACTCATGCACTACACCCCGCGTTTACTGGACCTGCCGTTAATGGGCCTGATGTTTATGAGCCTGATGTTACTGGAACTCAGGAAGATGAGTCACAGCCTACATTTGTTGCCGGAGCATAACCCTGCTGCATGATAATGCATTGTCCGGCGTCGCTCATGATCCAATCCAGGTAACGGTCGACTGCCCCCCCCCACGGCCTGCCACTGGTATACATCAACAGGGGTCTAGCGATCGGGTACGTCCCATCCTTGGCGGTTTCCTCTGTGGGGTTTATACAGCTGCCACCTGTTTCCGCCGCAAGACACGCCATTTTGACACGATCCGTGGCGTAGGCCAGGCCGCTGTAGCCGATGGCGCAAGGGGTATTCTCGACCAGGTCGACCACTTCCCTGGAGCCGTGCATGTCCAGAGTGCCGAGGCGAAAATCCCTTTTGCCGAGAATGGCTTCGCGAAAATACTCGTAGGTTCCGGAATTGTTCTGCCTGCTGATTAGGACTATTTCCTGGTCTTTACAACCTGGCACTTCCACGCCAAGGTCGGTCCAGTGGGTTGCCGATCCTCCATTGCCATAAATTGTTGCCAGCTGTTCTTTACTCAGCGTGTCAATCGGGTTATCCGGGTGCAGGTAAACGGCCAGGGCATCGTAACCGACAATGAGTGAGACCGGCGCATGCCCGTTTTTTGTTGCCTGGACGACTTCGTCGGGGTGAAGTTCGCGGCTCGAGTTGGCAATGTCAGCCGTGCCATTGATCAGTGCGGCAATTCCGGTGCCTGAACCACCGCCGCTGACTGCAACCGTGACCGCCGGTTCAACGGTCTGATAGGCTTCGGCCCAGGCCTGGGCGACATTTACCATCGTATCGGAGCCTTTCTCCTGAATGATTTGGCGGTGTTCGCCGCCGCAGCCTGCCAGTGAGACGCCGACCACAACCGCCAGCCCGGTCGCTACGTTTCTGCTATTTAACATGGTATTTTCCTTATCTAATGGCGTGGATTCGGCCTAGGGTGCATTATTTATATGACGGTAATGTTACAGTCCCGCAATAATATTACAGACCAGAGTCACCCAGCGCAAACAGGCATCACAGCGCCGGCAAATGTCAGGTATCCAGTTGCCCCTTCATCGCAGCCAATACCTTTTGCAGGAAATCACTGCTGTTCTGGCGATTCATGCTGCCGTTGAGGCATGAGCGCTCACTGAAATTCAGGCCCACCAGTCCTGCTCCGTGATCCGGAGAATAAAACAGGGCCGGCACCGGGTGTGCAGTATGCTTTCCGGTATTGCTGTCTGTCGAGTGATCAGCGGCGAGTGCGGTGATAATTTTCCTGTTCATCAACGGCGCCAGGACCTTATCCATCCGTTCCAGAAAATCCCGCTTGGCTGCAGGCTTGCGATCATGGGCGCATACGTCCGGGGCCTTGAAGTGAACGAACGCCATGTCATTGCGCTGCAAAGCATCCAGCGCCGCTTGAATTTTCCCGGCAATATCCGTGTCAACTCCGCCGGTGAAGGACGGATTGCTGATCACCTCGTAGCCAAACATCCGCCCGAGTCCACATACGGTATTGCAGCCCGATATCACCGCAGCGCTCAAGCCCTGCTGGCGTATCACATTGTGTAAAACACCCCTGGACCCGGCGCCACGGGTAATGATGCCGTTGGCGGGAGGCTTGCCAGCCAAACTCCGGGCGATGTTTACCGGGTGGTTCTGCAGCAAGCCGTTTGCCAGCCTGAGGTACAGGTTGATTTTTTCTGCGGTTTTGCGTGCGGCAGGCGACAGGGACAGGGCCATGCATTTCAATACCGGTGCCGACAACTCCTCGTCACCCGGGTCTGTATCGGAAACCCCCGGGTCCAGACCTTCGCCGGACAGCACCAACACGCCACGATGCTGGTGGGTGGATTGGAACTCGGCGACCACCCCGTCGCCCAGGTCAACGTGCTGCAGGACAGCAGCAAGCTCCCTGGCGCCCTCGGTAATGCGGCCTGCGCGCCGATCCAGCACCACAAATCCGCCAAAAGCGGGTTTCACGTGGGCAAAGTTGGCCCGCAGCGCAACCTCACCGGCTTGTAGCACGCGACCCGCGCCCTCAGCCTCCACGGGACCGCGCATCAGCGTGGGTAATTCAGCGGGTTCCAGCCCAAGCAGCAGACCGGCGCCCGAATGCGTGTTGGGTTGCGCTCCCTGGCCTACGGGGTCTACCAGGCCGCAGCGCCCCGCTGCCGCAAGGCCATCCAGCGCCGGGGTATGCGCCGCCTCAAGCGGTGTCTGCCCGCGCAAGGACTCGACCGGCAGGTCCCCTAGTCCATCGACGATCACCAGGACGCATTTGTACTTGACACTGGACATGGTTTAACCGCGGTCTCTGCAAAGGAACGTCAGCAAGCAGCTAACGGGAAGGCCTGGCTCGTCCCGACTTGCCTGCCTTGGTCAGCAGGGGTACTGACTTTTGCCAGGCTTTACCGGTCACTTGCTTGCGCGTGCGACCGACAAAACCGCCAAAGACCGCCGCCGGACTGCCATGGAAATGCCGCGAAACTTCCTGGTTCACCACGCTGATAAGCTGGAAAATGGCCGTTTCACGGTCGACATTGGGAATAATGGGAGTATCACAGCGCTCCGCTTCGCTCAGCACAACGGATTGCAAGCGCCAAATGGAATCAAATTTGTTCAGGTACTTCCTGGCCCGCCGGCGCGGTTCATTCGTGCCGCGGCCAAGCAGGCGGGCTTTCAATTCCTTTTCCTGCATTACACCCAGCGTAACGTGAACCACCACCGCGTCCGTATCACGCGGCAGCATTTGCACCAGGCTGGGATGGGCGTGAACCCCTTCGAGGATCAGCGGCGTACTCTCACGGATAGCGCGCAGCATGACGGCTTCGCAGGCCAGGGCGAGCAGGTCTGTCTGCACACGGTAGCCTTCGGCTACCAGCAGGTCTTTGTTGCGATCCTTCTTGTCCTGTATCGGCAGTGTCCGCCACGCATCGAAAGAGGAACAATGTAAAACCGGCATCAGTTTCCTGGGAATCATTGAACGCATCACTTCGCGCAACATGTCCGTTGACTGGGTGCGGACAATGTCCAGCCTGTGTCCGATTTCATTTGCAATAGAGCTTTTTCCACTCCCTACCGCACCACAAATCAGCAACAGGAGAGGGCGGTCACTGTGCTGGAATTCGGTCCAGCACAGGTATTGGCTGGCTTGCGTATCACCCAGTTCCTGCTGCAGGCACAGATAAGTGAGATAACCCAGTTGCCGGGTTGTAATAGAGCTGACACCGGAAGCAAGTAACTGGTTGTAAATGCTGTTGGTTATTTGCTCGGCATCTCCCGCTCGAATCGCGCTGGACTGGAGGTACCGCTGGTGTTTGCCACGCGAAAATGCGCTTTCCGTTCCATTCAGGTCAATGACCTTGATTCTCGTTGGAGCGCTTGCCGGCGCTCGATACTGGGCTAGAATGGACTTCTCGCAGCTTGCGCCCAGCAGACCATCCACCAGCTTGCGCAAGTGCTGCGTTGAGATTTCGTCGGTGTCCGCCAGTGCAGCACGTACCTGGTTTGCCAGCTCGAATGATTGGTCGAATGGCAGGCCTGAACTGATCAGGTTGCGGATCAGGATGCCACGGAGAAAGGGCACCCGGGTATGTTCCTGCTTATTGCTGACTAGGGTTTTCAAGGCGCCTGCCGGGTATTCCTGATTAACTTGCCGGAATTGGCTTACAACAAGATCACAGCGGCCATTATGATTGGCTGTACCGGGGTGACGCAAGCTGACCGCCGTCCAGACGCGGCAATGCCAACACCAGGGAAGCTCCGAGAAAATGGCGGCACATCGACCTCCAAGGATGGAGGAAATGCAGACGGGTTGTCGGGAACAACCCGTGCCCTGTACCGCAGGAACTCTGAATAAGTCAGAGTTTCCCTAATTTGTAAATTCCGCCGACATTGTTGAAAATACGCACCACTATGGACCCAAAACCCTGATATGGACATCATGTGAAGCACAGCTCCCCTCCCAGTTTCGCGCACCGGCTTGATTTTCGCGACAGCGGCGGTCCCTATCCCCTGATTGGGGCTGGTGATGCACTGCCCTACCTGACTTACAACAGCAGCGGCTCCGCCCGGGTATTGTTGGTGGCTGACCATGCCAGCCCGTTTTTCCCCGCTGCCATGAACCAGTTGGGCCTGGAAGACTGGGTGATTGACCGGCATGTCACCTGGGACATCGGATCCAACCAGTTGACCGAATACCTTGCGGACCTGCTGGATGCGCCTGCAATCCTCGCGGGTTTTTCCCGCCTGATCGTTGATCCCAACCGGAAGCTGGACGACCCCACGGCGTTCGTGCAAGTCAGTGACGGCATTTCCATTCCGGGCAATCTTGCGCTGAACGCCGAGCAAAAAGCCTTGCGCGTGCAATCATTTTTTGCGCCATACCACGGGGCAATTGCGCGACGCCTGGATGAATTCCGGGCTGGCGGCACCGTGCCCGTACTGATATCCGTGCATACCTGTACGCCGGTATTCGCAGAGTTTGTCCGCCCCTGGCATATCGGCGTCATGTGGGACAAGGATCCGCGCATTGCCGTGCCCTTAATGGAAAACCTGCGCAAAGTTGAAGACGTGTGTTTCGGTGATAACGAGCCCTATTCCGGGCGTCATTCCCATGACTTCACCATTGATCACCATGCGGAATCAGCGGGACTTGCCCATGTGGGCATCGAAGTGCGCCAGGACCTTGTCAGGGACAACGATGGTGCGCGGAAATGGGCTGGAATCCTCGCTGCCGCGCTACAGGACATCCTGGCGGACGAGGCGCTGTATTGCCGCCTGGATGAAACTTCCTCCCTGGGCCATGGCGGTTAGGCCAAACCAGGACACCTTTAGGGAAGCTCTGAATAAATCAGAGTTTCCTTAGCTTTTCTGTGGAGCAAATTCATGCGGTTTACCCATACCCGGTATGTTTCGTGTGTGCTGGCCCTGGCAGCCTGCACCATGGCGACAGCACAGCAAGACCAGCCCACCACCAGCCTGCCCTACACCCCCAGCCTGAACATTGCGGCCATGGACCCGGGTGCTGAGCCCTGCGTGAACCTGTACCAGTACGCCTGCGGAGGATGGATTAAAAACAATCCGATACCTGACAACCAGTCACACTGGAGCACCTATGCAAAGGCCTATGTGGATAACCAGCGCTATCTGTGGGGCATCCTTGCAGAGGACGCTGCGGACACGCCGACGCGCAACGCCAATCAGAAACTGATTGGCGACTACTTTGCTGCCTGCATGAGCACAGAACGCATCGACGAACAGGGGCTCTCGCCCATGGACCATGAGTTGAGCATCATCGCCGGGTTGGATGATAAATCGAAGCTGGGTGAAGTCCTGGGCAAACTGATCCAGGCGACTGACTCAACAGCTTTCTTCCTGGGTGTTGGTTCGGAACAGGATGCCCTGGATTCGTCCATCATGATCGGCGGAGTGGATGCCGGCGGCCTGGGTCTGCCCGACCGGGACTATTATCTCGACGCAAGTGCGGACAAGCTGGCGACGCGCATCGCTTATCTCTCCCACGTTACAGCCATGTTTGGGCTATTAGGCCAGACACCGGACCAGGCGAAGCAATCGGCTGATGTAGTAATGCGCATTGAGACTGACCTCGCCAGGGCCAGCCTGACAGTGGTTGAACGGCGCGACCCGCACAAGGTGTACCACCGCCAGACTTTGCAGGAACTCCAGGTGCAGTGGCCGGCGATCGACTGGGCCGTGCTGTTCCAACTCGCCGGGCTTAATCCCGCTCCCTGGCTCAATGTGTCCCAACCACAGTTCCTGACTGAGGCCCAGGCTCTCATCACCCGCGAATCGCTGGACGACCTGAAAACCTATTTGCGCTGGGGGCTGTTGAACACCCGCGCCGCCCTGTTATCACGCCCGTTTCGTGACCAGGATTTTGCGTTTTTTGGCACCGTCCTGCGTGGCGTCAAAGAGCAGAAACCGCGCTGGCAAACCTGCGTAACCCAGGTGGATGACCAGTTGGGCGAGGCCCTGGGCCGTGAGTTCGTGGAACGCAATTTCCCCCCCGAAGTGCGGGCGGATGCGCAGCGCATGAGCCTGCAGATCCAGCAGGCCATGGCTGAGCGCATCAATCAACTTTCATGGATGAGCCCGGAGACGCGCGCACAGGCGCAACAGAAGCTGGAAAAAATGCGCGACAAGGTTGGTTACCCCGACAAGTGGAGAGACTATTCGCCAATCCGCGTCAGCCGGGACGATTACTTTGGCAACGTGACCCGTGCCACGGGCTTTGAACTCAAGCGCCAGATGTCCCGTATTGGCAAGCCCGTTGACCGGGATGAATGGGGCATGACACCCGCCACGGTAAACGCCTATTACAACCCGTCCATGAACGACATCAATTTTCCTGCCGCTGTATTGATGCCCCCTTTGTATGATCCGAAGATGGACGCGGCGCCCAATTACGGCAATACCGGCGGAACCATAGGGCACGAACTGGTGCACGGCTTCGATGACGAGGGCCGGCAATTCGACGGTGACGGGAATTTGCGTGACTGGTGGACGGAGCAAGATGCTGCCTCGTTTGAGCAAGGCGCAAAATGTATCCGCGACCAGTACGCCAGCTACCGGGTCATCGACGAGATTTTCATCAATGCAGAATTAACCGCCGGTGAAGATATCGCCGACTTCGGTGGCCTGATCCTGGCCTGGCAAGCCTGGAAGCTGGAAACTGCAGGCCAGGATTTACCCGTGGTGGACAACCTGACACCGGACCAGCGCTTTTTTGTCGGCTTTGCCCAGTGGGCCTGTGCTAATGAACGCCCGGAATCCCTGCGCGTGAGTGCGGCAACGGACCCTCATTCGCCACCCATGTACCGTATCAATGGAGTGGTGGTGAACATGCCGCAATTCGCTACAGCATTTCATTGCGCCGCAGATGCCCCCATGGTCAAGCCGGCCGCCGACATTTGCCGGATCTGGTAAGCCCGGATTGCTCTACACTGCAAGCAGGCGCGCGGCAGCTTCGCGCAGGGTGTCGTCACCCTTGGCAAAGCAAAAGCGGATGACACGCTGCTCCGGAGGGTGTTCATAGAACACCGACACGGGTATGGCTGCCACTTTGTGCTCGCGCGTCAAGCGGTTGACAAAATCCATGTCAGTTGCGCCGCTGACGCCACTGTACTCGGCCAGTTGAAAAAACGTCCCGGCACTGGGCGGCAGGCGGAACGCGGATGGCGCCAGCAGGCTGCGGAACAGGTCGCGTTTTTGCTGGTAAAACGCAGCCAGGGTGCAGTGGTGCTGCGGGCATTCGCGCAAGAAGTCGGCCAGGGCATACTGCATGGGCGCATTGGTGCTGAAGTTGATGAACTGGTGTATGCGCAGGAACTCTTGCATGAGCTTTGCCGGCGCCACGCAGTAGCCTACGCGCCAACCGGTAGCGTGGTAGGTTTTGCCAAATGAAAACACCGCGAAGGTCCTGCTGGCAAGGTCAGGGTAACGCAACAGGCTGAGGTGGGCTTGTCCGTCGAACACGATGTGCTCGTAGACCTCATCCGACACCAGGCAGATGCGGCTACCGGTTGTGATCTCGCGCAGGCAATCGATATCGTGCTGTGACCAGGTGGTTGCCGAGGGGTTGTGCGGCGTGTTCAGCATGATCAGGCGCGTGCGCTCATTGACGGTGCCACGCACGCGGTCCCAGTCAATGCGAAAATCGGGGTAAACCGTTGGAATGCGATGGGTGATTCCGCCATTGAGCGTGATGGCAGGGGCATACGTGTCGTAGGCCGGGTCGAAGATAATGGCTTCATCGCCCGGATGCACCACGGCAGTCACGGCACAGTAAATGGCCTCGGTAGCGCCAGGCGTCACGGTGACTTCGCGCTGCGGATCAACCACCCGCCCATACAGGGCATGAACCTTGTGCGCAATCTGTTCACACAGTTCAGGCACTCCGGCCATTGGTGCATACTGGTTGTGCCCGTGCTCCAGGTGCCAGGCAACGCGTTCGCGCAATAGGGGCGGCCCGTCAAAATCCGGAAAGCCCTGGGACAGGTTGATGGCGCCATGCTCCAGCGCCATGCGCGACATCACCGTAAAAATCGTGGTGCCGGCCCCGGGTAGCTTGCTTTTTAATTCCAACATGACATCAAATGTAGCAGAGATTAAGGAGATTTATTGTGCAGTTGCTAAGTGAAATACAGGCGCGTGTTTTGGGGTGCCTGATTGAGAAGAAGGAAACCACGCCTGAACAATACCCCTTGACCACCAACTCGCTGCGACTGGCCTGTAACCAGAAAACCGCCAGGAACCCGATAACAAACTATACCGAGGGCGAAGTTGGCCATGCCGTGCGTGAACTTATCGCCATGGGTTTTGCCCACGAAGCATGGGGTGCGCGCGTGGCCAAATATGAACACGATGCCGCCAGGGCGCTGGGCGTGCAAGGCAAGGCATTGGCCCTGTTGTGCCCATTGATCCTGCGCGGACCGCAAACGGCCGGTGAACTCAAGGTCAACGCCCAGCGCCTGTTCGCCTTCGAAGATTTGGACGATGTCCTGCATATGCTGCACCGCCTCGCCGAACAGGATCCGGCCATGGTGGTTTGCCTGCCACGTCAGCCCGGGCAGAAGGAAGAGCGCTATGCCCACTTGTTGTGTGGCGAACCCTTGATTTCCCAGTTCATTGCGCACGTCAACTACGCCACCGCAAGTGCCCCGGATGGCAAGCACCAGGACCTGGAAGACCGCATCAGCGTATTGGAGGCCCAGGTCGCCGAACTGTTGAGCAGGCTTGCATGACCCAGCGCGTCATTATCGCCGTCGAATCGGGCATTGCCTGCCTACGTCTGAACCGTGCAGACAAGCGCAACGCTCTCGATCTTGAGATGTTCAAATCTATTGCAGCCGCGCAAGCCGAAGTACGCCGCCGGGGCGGCATCAGGGCAGTTATCCTGCAAGGCGAAGGCGCGGATTTCTGCACCGGCCTGGATGTAAGCTCCATGATGTCCGACCGCAAGGCAATGATCCGGCTGTTATGGAAATGGCTGCCCTGGCAGGCCAACCTGGCGCAACAAGTCAGCGTGGGCTGGCGCCGGCTGAGCGTTCCGGTAATTGCCGCAATCCAGGGGCGCTGCTGGGGCGGCGGCATGCAGATTGCACTTGGCGCAGACTTTCGCATCGCCCACCCCGACGCTTCTTTTTCGGTGATGGAAGGCAAGTGGGGTTTGATTCCTGATATGGGCGGCACGCTGGCCTTGCGGGAGCTCATGCAGCGGGACCATGCGATGCGCATCGCCATGACGGCAGAAACCCTTGATGCCACTGCAGCGCTGGCAATGGGGTTGGTCACTGAACTCAGCGCCGGGCCGGAACAATGCGCGCACCAACTGGCACGACTGCTGTCGCAGCGCTCCCCGGATGCCGTGGCGGCAGTAAAACGTTTGTATCGTAAGAGCTGGACTGGCAGTGAAGGCGTCGCCCTGGCGCGGGAAACGCTGTATCAATGGCGAATTCTGGCGGGCGCCAACCAGGCCATTGCAGTAAAACGTCAGCTCGGCAAGGACATTCCGTTCAAGTTATAAATTACTCACTTGCCAACACAGGCAGCAAATTGTTCCACCAGGATGCCCATGCCTTCTTCGAGGTGCTCAAACGGAATGGTCAGCGGAGCCAGCAGGCGAATCACGTTGCTGCGCACACCGCAGGAAAGTATCAGCAGGCCATTCTTACCTGCCGCGGCAACCAGCGCCTTGGTTAAATCGGCATCCGGCTGGTTTACGTCACCGTTGCGCACCAACTCCATGGCCACCATTGCGCCTTTTCCGCGCACATCACCAATCCGGTCCGGAAACTTTGCCTGCAAGGCATGCAAACCTTGCTTAAGGCGCAGGCCTACTTCCAGTGCGCGCTCGCAAAGTTTTTCCTGCTGGATCACTTTGAATGCGGCAAGGCCCGCAGCGCAGCCCAGGGGAGAGCCGGCGTAGGTGCCGCCCAGTCCGCCGGGATCCGGTCCGTCCATGACATCGCGTTTGCCAATCACCGCGGCAATGGGAAAGCCACCGGCAATGCCTTTGGCCAGGGTGATAATGTCCGGCTGCACATCTTCGTATTCGCAGGCAAACATCTTGCCGGTACGGCCAAACCCGGTCTGTATTTCGTCGCAAATGAAAATGATGCCGTGCCGGTCACATACTTCCCGCAGTTGCCCGAGGAAACCATCGGGGACGGGGTAGAAACCGCCCTCGCCCTGCACCGGCTCGATGATGATGGCGGCCACACGCGCCGGCTCGATGTCATTCTTGAATAACTGCTCCAGCGCATACAGCGAATCTCCGGCACTGACACCCAGGTACTCGGCCGGGAATGGTACGTGGTAGATTTCGGGAGTAAAGGGACCGAAGCCTTTCTTATAGGGCACGACTTTACCGGTCAAGCCCATGCACAGATTGGTGCGGCCGTGAAAGCCACCGCCAAACGCGATGATACCCGGGCGCCCCGTGCGGGCACGGGCAATCTTGACTGCGTTCTCCACCGCTTCGGCGCCGGTTGAAACCAGGACCGCGCGGGCATCATCAAACGGCGCTATGCCCGTCAGTTTCTCAGCCAGTTCAACCGCACTGGTGTAAGGAGTGATCATGATGCAGGTATGGCTGAACGCTGCAACTTGATCGGTTAACGCCTTGACGATATCCGGGTGGCTGTGGCCGGTGTTGACCACCGCAATGCCCGCGGCGAAATCGATGTAGCGCTTGCCCTCGATATCCCAGACTTCGGCATTGCGTGCCTTCTGGATAAAAACCGGCAGCATGTTGCCCATGCCGCGGGCGAAAACCTTGTTTTTGCGTTCCTGCCACTGTGCGTTGTTCATGATTTGTCTTGGTGCTCTCTATCCAGTGGAGACTTCAACGGAAACGGGTCCCGGTCTGATCCTTTCATCGACGCAACCACCCCGACTGCCATGATGCCGATGATGAGGCCCATCGATACTCCGATGGGTATGTGGTAGTAGTTGCTAATCATCATTTTCACACCCACGAAGGCCAGGATGAAAACCAGGGAGTGCTTGAGGTAGCGGAATTTTGCCATGTAACCGGCCAGCACGAAATACAGCGAACGCAGCCCCAGGATGGCAAAGAGGTTCGAGGTGAAGATGATGAAGGGATCGCGCGTCACCGCAAATACCGCGGGTATGGAGTCCACCGCAAACATTACGTCGCTGCTTTCCACCATCAGCAAGGCGAGAAACAGTGGAGTGGCCACGTTTTTGCCGTGCACCGTCACGAAAAAATGGCTGCCGTGGTATTGGTTGGTGAACGGCAGCCAGGTACGCGCCAGTTTCACCAGTGCATTTTCCCCCGGGTCGACGGTTTCCTCTCGCAGGATGAGCATTTTTACGGCAGTGTAAATCAGCAATGCACCGAAAACGTAGACGACCCATTCGAAGGTATTGATCAGGGCCACGCCCAGCCCGATCATCAGGCCACGCAAAAGCACCGCGCCAACGATGCCCCAGAACAGCACGCGGTGCTGCAGCTCCAGCGGCACACGGAAGTAGGAGAACACCATGGCAATGACAAAAATATTGTCAACGGAAAGCGAGAGCTACAGCACGTAACCCAGCAGGAATTG
>SHZL01000021.1 GCA_009692275.1 Lysobacterales bacterium
ATAGCCCAGAGGAACAGCCCCACCAGGCTGGCCGCGCTCCCAGGGCGTGATGGTAATGCCGGTGCGCACTTCGGTTCCCGCGTGGAAAGTCCAGCGCACACAGCCTGATTCCCGGTCCAGCGCATAGACCGTTCCATCCTGGCTACCCACGTACACCGCACCACCCGCGAAGGATGGCTGGGATCGGGCACGGCTTGCTTTTGGGTACGCAAACGCCCATTTGAGTTCGAGTGCAGGCAGATCCGCGGCGCTGAGTTTGGCCACCCCAGCGGGGATCAAGCGCTGATTTGAAGCAGCAACTCCCCAGCCTTGCTGGAACGGTGGATCGTTCCAGTCAAATGCCATGCGTTCAGGGCCGCAGGTTTTTGGAGGAAATGCCGGTGCCTGCGGCTGGCCGCCCGTCAGGAACTCGACCACCGCCGCGCGCATGTCCGGCGTCAGTTGCGCGACCTGCTGGCGCATGACCCCGGTCTCCAGCGCCGCGGTGATGGCCTCGGGCGACATCATCTGCAGGAAGGACAGGTGCGGGGCACGCTGCACAAGGCCGTTGTGACACTGCTCGCAGGCCGCAGCGAATACGGCCGCGCCGGGATGCGCTGCACCCCCACCCTGCTGGCCCGACATCTGCGCCTGCACTTCCCCGGACGAGCCATCCGGCAGGGCATTGGGTTGCTGGGCGGGCTGCTGTTCCGGCTGCGGCAACGGCTCCTTGAGTTCCACGAAGTTGCCTTCGGGATCGCGCAGAAACACGAAACGCCCGCCAAAACCTGCCAGCGTCTGCGGTTCGCTGAGAACCGTGCCAAGCTTTTCGCGGTGCGCGGCGGCGATGACGCGATCAAGACTGTCAACGACGAAACCAACGTGGGTGAGCCCGAGCGGGCTGGTCGTGCTGCGCTTGATCCGGTGGGCCGGCGCGCTGTCGTACTTCAGCAGCTCGAAAGCCATCGGCGCGCCCGGCCCCTGGTAATGGCGCACTTCGACCTGCGTGCCGTGGGTCTGCAGCAGCGTATCAAGCGCCGCGACGCGCATCGCATCCGGCCACCGCGATGGCGCATCAGCATCCTCGATGCGCAGGTCGGTGACGCGCACCAGGCCGATAACCCGCGTGTAGAAGGTGTCCATTGCTTCGAGATCCGAAACCACCAGCCCGGCATGCCAGAAATCCGCCGGCGGCGTATCGGCAATAGCCGGCGCTGAAACGCACAGCAGTGCGGCGAGCGCCGCGCAGAGCCTTAAGCGAATCATCAGTTCCCCTCCGCTGCATGATCCGGGAGGAACAGGTGCTCCCGGGTTCACCCGCGGACTCTAGCCGGATCGCAACAGGCACGCAAGGTACTTACCTTGCAGGTTGTGTTATATAGTCGCACGGGCATTTGGCGGAACATTCCAGGAGGACTGATCTTTGAGTTGGTGTCAACAAAGGCGAGTGCCTGTAGTGGTTTCTCTCTTCGCACTGTTTTATGCGGCAACGGGCGCCGCGGCAGAATTCGGCGACCTCGTGTTGCTGAACGGCTCGGTGTATACGGTCGATGCCGCGCGCAGCTGGGCGTCTGCTGTCGTGGTGAACGGTGATCACATAAGCTACGTTGGTGATGATGCAACAGCGCAAACCTTTATTGGTCCCGGCACACGCGTCATCGACCTGCAGCAGCGCATGGTGCTGCCCGGTTTCCAGGATTCGCATTCACACCCGGCCGAGGTGCCCAACCCTGCTACCACCCTGGATCTGCATGGGCTGGTTGAGCGTGAGCAAGTGTTTGAACGGATTCGCCAGTATGCGCAGCAGCATCCGGAGAAGCCGTGGATTGTGGGTGACGGCTGGGACGAAGCCGCGTTTCTTCCCGACGGCCAGCCTACCCGCGAAATGCTGGACGCCGTGTTGCCGGACCGGCCCAGCTATCTGACCAATAACTCCGGCCACGAAGCCTGGGTCAATTCGCGCGCGCTGGCTGCCGCCCACATCACCGCAGAGACACCCGATCCCCCCAATGGGCGCATTGCGCGCGATGCACGGGGGCAGGCAAGCGGTGGCCTGCATGAAGACTCCGCCATGGCATTGGTTTACCCCTTGATTCCACCGCTGTCAGAGGAGGAGCGTGAACAAAACCTGGCGGCGGGCTTGCAGGAGATGAGCCGACTGGGGATCACGGCCGTGGTGGATGCCATGGCCACACCTGAAGTTGCCCGCTCCTTTCAGGCACTCGACCAGCGCGGCGCTTTGGAAACGCGTACCGAGCTCTGTTTGCCGCATTCACCCGAGGCAGACGATGATGTACAAATCCGGTCGTTCGTGGCCCAGCGCAAAGCATTGGCCGGGCGCCGGCTCCGCGCCGGCTGCGTCAAGATTTTCCTGGATGGTGCGTACGCCTCTCACACCCTGGTCTTGATGGAGCCCTATAGCGACGATGCACAGTTCGGCAAAGGCAAACTGTTCGTGGAGCAGGAACGGCTCAACCGCCTCGTCACCCGCCTCGATGCCGCGGATTTTCAGGTTCATGTACATGCCCAGGGCGACGGCGCTGTGCAGGCCGCGCTCAACGCATTTGCTGTCGCTCGCAGCGTGAATGGAGTGCGCGACAATCGCCATACCATTGCGCACCTTTGCCTGATTGACCCGGCTGATATAGCGCGTTTCCGCTCACTTGGAGTGATCGCCAACATGTCACCACTGTGGAGCCTTAGCGACGCGTGGGAGACGGTGTTTGCGCCACGCCTGTTTGGACCGGAACGCGTCAAGCGCCTGTTCTCGTCACGCACGCTGTTGCAGGCGGGCGTCATGCTCGTGTGGGGCTCGGACTGGCCGGTCACCGGAGTTTCGCCTCTGGATGGCCTCGAAACGGCCATTACGCATCGCTATCCCGGCGGCCGGGACCTCAACGGGAAAGAGGATAGCAGTTTGAACCCGCACGAGCGCGTGAGTCTTGAGCAGGCTATCGTTGCCTACACCAGCGCCGGGGCGTTCCTCATGCATGAGGACGCCAGCAGAGGTTCATTATCGATTGGAAAAATGGCGGACCTGGTGGTTATCGACAGGAACCTGTTCGACACTGCTGCGCTCGACATTCATTCTGCGCAGGTCGATATGACGGTAATAGCCGGCAAAGTCATCTTTGACCGCACGCGCAAGTGACGCAGAGGCTCAGCTAGTCTTCTTAGCCAACCGGGAATTGGGGCGGGAAAGCACCGGCCAGGGGCTAAACTGTATCGACTTCCGGCAGGCCCCGGGCACCTGCCTGGTGTCGCCTTCTACCAGGTAGCACCCCCAAGACATGTTTCCGTCCAGCATGACCCCCACAAGGAAAATTATCGGCTCTGCGGCTGCGCCTGTATTAATCGTCTGGAAGCCAATCACGGGCAGTCTGCAATTCCCACCAAAGCTGGCAGCATCCAGCCACTGCACATAATTGCTGTTGATGGGCGCGGCGTAGCCAAGATCAGTGATGGAATTAAAGCTTGCGTCCGTGTGTGTCTGACAAAAATCGCTGACTGCGTATTTCACACCTTCAGAAAGACGCAAGCCTTCGGTGACCTTTGCTCGTATGGTGTAGTCCTTGTAGGACGGCAGTGCAATGGACAACACGACGCCCATCATGGCGATCACGATCATTAATTCGATCAGGGTAAACCCCTTGGTGTGCTTTCCGGTCATTCTCATGTTATCTCCTGGTTTTGGCTTCAGCTTGCCTTTGTAAAGCAAGCAGGTACAAGGTCATAAGCAATTTACGTGCCGAAGTCCCGGAATGAGGCCTGATGGGGCTATCCGGCAGGTCCGGAAGCGTGTTTCCGCTGAAACTCCATCCGAATTGGTCAGCTACTGACCCAAAACGTCAGGCCGGTGGACGGCTGATTGAGTTTCGGGGGGCTTGCGCTCAGAATGAACTGGTTGCAATGGTTCGGGCCCCGAACCTGGACCCGCCAAATTCTCTTACCACCAGGTGCTACATGGTGTCTCGTAAAAATATCCCGGCTGCGTGGTGCATGATTTTCTGCTGCGCCCTGTCTGTTCCAGTCCAGGCTGACCCAAGCGGTGTTGGCGCAATGGCAGAGGAATCTGAAAGTACCCATGCAGACAACAATGAACTATTGGCCACCCTCAACAGCTACTATCGATGGGTACTTGCCAACGCTGACACCGTCATGAAAAACGCACCCGGGATAGTTGATGTGCCGGGCACTACGAAGTTTTACCTGGATCGTTCGTCCGAGCAGGAATTCATCAATGGCTTCATGAATTCCGGAATTTTTTCCACGGAATTCCCGGCGGCCGTAGCGAAATACTATGCAAAGTATGAAAAAGAATTCTCGGGGTATTCCCAGGCCGAGTTCGATCAAATAGCCCGCGATGGCCGTGGCCCGCTGCTGGATGTGGAAGATATGGACATCTTCTTTTGCGCCCAGGAGTACACATACAACGATGAGTACATCAAGAACATCCGACTCAAGGACCTGCACATTGAGGGTGACAGGGCCAGCGTGATCACGATTTTTCCTTTCGAGTGGGAAACTGATTTCAAGCTGCAGAAAGTTGACGGGCAATGGCTGATCTCCGGATTCTGCGTCTATGAGTAATACGCATCTGCGCGTTCCATTGATCTGCGGGAACAGATTGCGCAACAAAACCACTCTTGTTCTTCTGCTGCTGGCCGCAACCCAGGCAGTCATGGCAGCCGAGGTAATCGGGCTCTGGCCAGAGGACCAGGCCCCTTACTACAAATCCAATACGCTGGCTGAACGCGAGACTGAGGTATGGAACACCGTTGTCGTGGAAAACGTCACGCATCCGACTGTCACCATCTTTGCTGCCCAGGGTGAAAACAGCGGTTTTGGCGTGCTCATTATCCCCGGTGGCAGCTACTCCGTCGTCGCCATTCATCACGAGGGCTACGATGTAGCGCAAGCCTTGTCCGCGCAGGGCATTACGGCGGCAGTGCTCAAGTATCGCCTGCCCAATCCCCTGTCATCTGATCAGCCCGGACTGGTGCCCTTGTCCGACAGCAGGCGTGCCCTGAAAATAATGCATCAACAGGCCGCCAGGTATGGCATCGATCCGAACAAAATCGGCGTCATGGGCTTCTCAGCGGGCAGCCATCTGGCGACCGTCACCAGTCTCTGGCGCAGCGCCGATGACGAAGAGAATGCAGATTTTTCCGCACTCATTTATGGCGTCAGCAAATTCACCGAAGAAAACCTGAAGTGGCTGGAGGAAAGCCTGTATTTCCGGCCGTTGACAACCGAAGAGAAGGCGCAGAACACTTTGCTGGATTTGATCAGTGCAACTTCTCCACCGGCTTTTCTGGTGCATGCCTATGACGACCAGGTATGCAAGGTCGAGGAGTCCACGCTCTACGCCCAAAAAATGTTTGAGCATCACGTGCCGGTTGAGCTGCATGTATTTACCCGTGGCGGGCATGGATTCGGCCTTGGCAGGAAAAAGGACGGCACCGATCAGTGGCTGAACCTGTTTACCGCATGGCTGCGCCATACCGTCCACCAGGACCCTCATAGCTAATGTTCAAGCCAAAGTTGATCGCCAGCTCCGTGTTCTTCGTAACCATCACTGCGGCACTGTTGTGCTGTGCGGACGGGAAACCTGCCGCTCCGCTGACGCGGAAAAATGAAATTAAGCTTTTCGTAACGGCTGCAAACACAGAGCAGGCCATCAAGGCGCTCAAACTGGACGAGCATGAGGCCAAGAAGCGCACCGTGATATTTTTTGATACCGCTGACAGGTCACTGGGGGCCAATCATTTGATCCTGCGGGCTCGGCAACAGGGCAAGGGCCAGGGCGACTCAACCGTGAAACTGCGGGCACCTGAGGGTGCGGCTGAACTGAGCGATGCGGAACGGGCAATCCAGCCGGAGCAAGACTGGACCAATGAAAACGAGCCCACGCTCTCGCGTTCAAAAGACCGCGAATCCACGGCCAAGGGCCTGGTATCAAAAGTTGTTGCCGGCCAGTTGGCAATAATCGAACTGTTCAGCAGCGAACAACAGGAACTGGTAACTGGCCGCATGACGGATTTCAACTGGGCCGGGCTGCGACTGTACGGCCCGGTCGAGGCTGAAGTGTGGAAGCAGCAGTGGAAACTCGCCGGTTTTCCGGAAGACGTGACGGTGGAACTCTGGCATCTGCAGAAGGACGGCAAGCAGCAGGATATCCTCGAAGTCTCCGCCAATGCCAAGGCAGAGACCGAAGAGCAGGCGAAAGAGTTGGCCCGGCGGTTCTTCGCCGCGGCCAGGGCAGCGGGTATGGGAGAACCGACCGGATTGACCAAAACCCAGATGGTGCTCGATTTCTATCAGCCGGGTGCTACGCCCTAATCACCCGGATGGTAGGTTCGCTCGGCGCGCTTGTCCACATCTTCCCGGTAGTAAGCAACGTCCTTGAACTGCCGGTCGACATAACGTTGTGACTGATCGGCAAAATGCACTGAATTCGGATCGCCGCTGCCGCCTCCGGCCAGCATGCTCCTGGCCCTGACCTTGTCACCAAACTCCACGACCGCAACGAAACTGTTACCCGTCGTGCCATAAATACGCTTGGTGCCGGGATAGCGCTTCGCCCCGAACGAGGCCAGCGCACCCCAGTTGCCGGAGGCCATTCCTACGGGCAGGCTGGGCGCCTGGTCATCGAACGGCTGTTGGATGTCACCATTGATCCGCTGGTACCGGTTCACCTCACCCCATGGCGTGTTCCACTGGCCAAAGTCGGCATTCAGCATGGCGACGGTGTCCGAAAATACCTGCAATCGCTCGTCATAAGGCGTGCCCGTACCCAGGAAATTGATCAGATCGATTTTTTCCAGATCATACGCATCGGCCCGGCCTTCCACTTTGTCGCTGTATGCGACTCCGTAGAAATGTGCCAGCGTCATGGCCACCGAGTCTGCTGACACTTCAAGGTTCCAGTTACGCAACACGTCGATCGGTTCGGCGAGGGTCGGGAAGTGGCTCCCGGCCAGATCATACGCTTCGAGCAAACCCGCAATAAGCTTCTCAAAACCCGGCAGGTAAGGGTCATAGGCGAGATCGATCAAGCTGTCCAGGGTAAGCCCGTGTACCCCCGTCAGTACTCGCACCGCATGCAGGGCGCGGAAATTTTCGGGATCCGGCGCCATGTAGGCAGGATAATCTTCACGTTTTGGGCTGAACTCCCCGGCCGCCGTGAAAGGCGTGGAATTACAGTTTTGAATCCAGCCATTGGGCGGGTTGAGCAGGGTTACGAGTTCGTCCACCTCGTGCAGCCCCAGCCAGTCGGTGGCAGGATCACTGCCATCCAGCGGTTGCGAGAAGTCAAATCCCGCATTGCGCCTGGGCACGAAATTGCCATGGAAGTACGCAATGTTTCCCTGCGAGTCGGCAAATACGGTGTTGTTCGATGAGTTGGTGCGAATATCTATCATCTTGCGAAATTCGCTGTAATCGCTGAGCTTGGTGCGCGTGAAAGACTGCTGTAAGGCATGCACCGGATCCCAGTTGATCCTCGTAACCACCCACTTGTCGCCCAGCATGTGGGTAACCGGACCGTGGTGCGTGTGATACAGGGTGAAGGTGCGTTCGGACAGGCTTTCGCCGTCTTTATACTTGAGCGTCACTTCGGAAGCTCGCACAGGCCTGGTTTCATCTCCGTAGCGGTACATCAGTTGGCCATGTTCATGGCTATCTGGCAACTGATCCCCGTGCTGGCCAGCGGCCTGGCCATCGGGTTTGAATACGTCTTCAACAAAATCGTCCATGAAATCGACGTAGGTCGAGGTGTGCATCCAGCCGGTATGTTCGTTAAAGCCCTGGTAGACGAAGAACTGGCCCCAGGTCACGGCACCGTAGGCATTGAGTCCCTCCTCGCTGACCACGTGCACTTCGCTGCGGAAAAAGAACGAGGTATGCGGGTTGATCAGCAACATGGCATTGCCAGACTCGGTCAACCGGCCGGAAATTGCGAAGCCGTTTGAACCGCCGGGCTCCTTGAGTCCGGCAGGTTCTGCCGACTGCTGCGGCAACACGTCCAGTGCCCGGCCCTCTCCATAAAAAGCCTGGATGCCGGCCAGGTCAACAGACTCGATATCACCACCAATGGAGCCCTCGCTGAAATACATGGGCATCCACGGTTCGAAATGGGTCAACAGCCTGGGTTTTACTTGCGGGTGCGTGGCAAGGTAATAATTGACCCCGTCTGCGAATGCAGCGCAGAGTTTTTTCAGCCAATCGGGTGCCGCCGCATAAGCCTGCTGTGCTTCTTCAGAGGTCATGTACAGTCGTGCGCGCAAATCGCTGTACAGGGCTCCCTCGCCCTCGACCTCGGCTAGACGCCCGGTGGCCCAGATGTAATTCTGCTCCACGCGATTGAAGTCATCTTCGCTTTGCGCGTAGAGCAAACCAAAAACCGCATCAGCATCGGTCTTGCCGTAAATATGCGGAACACCAAAGTCATCACGAATGATGGTGACATTTTGTGCGCGTGCGGCAAGGCGCTGCAGCTCGGCATCGGTTTCCTCCGGCCCACAGCCCGCCAGTGCGAGTAGTGACAGAAGTAATGTTATCTTGATCAATGAGATTTTCATCAGTACGCACTCTCCCGCGAGGAAACCAGTTTTCCGTTCTCAGCACCCAGGGTGTAACTTATACCGCCCTCACCCTGCCATTCATCCATGTTGAAGCTGCCCCCGGGGCCAATGCGATACACCTCGATGTTGCGGTACGTCAGGGGCTGGCCGGCGACGCAGTGTTCTGGCTTGCCCGTGGTGCGCATAAAGTAAGCAAACGGTGTCTCATGATCGGGGGTGGCAAACACCGTGGCGATACCTGTTTGCGTATCCAGGTGTACAGCCGTTTCCCTATCCGCGGCAATGGCACGACCCTGTTCGGTCCAGCCGTCCTTTACCAGTCGCGCGAGAAAGGCAATGGTCCTGCCAATGCGCTGGCGCTCCTGCAAATGTTGATCTGTGATGATGTTCTCCATCCACGGCAAGTGCAGGAAATTCCGCGCCAGGGTCAGGTCTGCATTGTACGGGTTACCCAGGCCGGACTCGGTGGTAACACTTTCCGTCATGGAGTTGTAAACGAACTCACCGAGCACGGCCATGCCGGCGCTGGTTCCCCCAATCGGGGCTGGCTTGGCTGCCACGTAGTTGATGGCATCCTGCACCGGAGTGTCCTGCCAGTAGCGCACATAGTTTGACTGGTCACCACCAGCAATGAAGATGGCTTCGGCGTTGCGAATGGTTTCGATGACGAAGGGGTCGGTTGACGCTTCCTTGTTCTCAAACACCAGGGTTTCCACCGAGTCACACTGGCACAGCCCAAAAATGTATTCATTGTAATCATCCGCGCCGGAAGCCCGCAGGACTACGAAGTCGCCCCCACCGCCCTTGGCGCCCATCTGGATATAGTTTTCATCCACGTCGTCGCCGCCGCCCTGCATGACGATCAGGCCCTGTGTCGGCCTTGTGACGTTTTCGGCATTACCGGTCAGGTAGTACTGGTAACCATCGGCGGCATGTGCTGCAACGGCGCAACATAACAGTCCGGCCAGGGCCAGCCAACCCGCCAGCGGGCCAGGATTCAAACAGGTCAATGCCATGGATGAAATTTTCTCAAGGTGTCAGCGTTCAGTCAGTTCGCTCGCCAGTGCGCGTTCGACATCCTCGCGGCGGCGTGTTTCGAAATACCAGTCCATGGTCTGGTGCAGCCCGTCAATGAATGCAATCCCGGGTCGCCAGCCCAGCAGTTTGCGCGCCAGGGAATTGTCAGCCACCCGGTTGAGCGGCCCGGTCGGCATATCCGGCAACAACTTGATGTCTGCCTCGTAGCCTGTGTAGCGGATCACTTCGCGCGCCGCGTCAATGACACGGGTGCGCTCCATGGTGCCGATGTTCACCCCGGTGCCATCATCGATCCGTTCAGCTGCCAGCAGGGTACCCTGAACAATGTCGTCAACGTGTGTCCAATTGCGCACCTGCGTGCCGTCACCCCAAACCTCGAAGGGATTCTGGCGCACGAAAGCCCGCGCTATCATTGCAATGACGGCGTGGTTTTCCAGTCCGCGGGGACCATAGGCGGTGAAATAGCGGCAACTTGCCGATTTCAGGCCGTGCTCGCGGTGGTAGGCGCGCAGCGTATCCTCGGCCATCAACTTGGCCCAGCCATAAATGTTGTCCGCGTCGTAGGGCGGCCGGACCAGTTCCTCGGTGAGGTACAGTGTTTCCTCCGGATCCATTTGTAGAGAATTCGGGTAAACGCAGCCGGAGGATGCGTAAACGATCTTATCCACCCCGGCTTTGAGCGCCTCGTAGAACACCAGGCCATCCAGCAACAGATTGGAGGCCGGACCCGCCTGGTGGAGATGGAGGTAGCCGCGGCCACCGTGATCGGCCGCGAGGTGAAACACCACCTCCCGGCCAGCGAGAGCTCGTGCGGCCTTGGCCGAGTCCCTCAGGTCGGCTTGCATGAACTCGACACTGCCGCCATCAATCAGCGGCTGGATGTGGGCCAGTTTGCCGCTGCTGAGATTGTCAGCAACACGCACCGTGGCCCCGGCGGCGACCAATTTTTCGACCAGGCGCGAGCCAATGAACGACGCGCCCCCGGTGACCAGCACTCGCGTATTGTTCCAGAATGCCATCACTCACTCCGTGCAAAATTGCCGATATGATACGGCCCTGTCCGCCCGCCCACCACCGGCCCGCTACTTCCCTGGTGTCACAAGTACCAAAGCCCGGCCAACTGGTATTTTTTCAATTTGTGTTCAATGTTGCTGGTCCAGCTGCAGTGCACCACGAACGGATCATCGGGCAGGCCATGTGGATGCTCCACGCTGAACAAATGACCATTGGCGAAATCCGCCTCTTTGAGGATGTCCAGGGCCAGGTCCCTGAAGTAGCGGGTGGTCAGGACGATATTCACCACGCGCTGCTGGCTTTGCAGGTGGAAAACCTTGTCAAAATGCCGGCATGGCTAAAAGTACTTGAAGCCAATCATGTTCCATTCCAGGCACATGAACAGCAGGAATACGCAGGCCAACGCAAACAGCGTGTAGTGCGTTTTGCGCAACCAGCCCCAGCTTGACCGCGCCCAGATCCTGGGCAAAAACCACAGCATGCCAAGCGTCAGCGCGATGATCAGCAAAATCAGGCAAAGCCCAAAACGCAAAGGTGCAGGGGGCCAGTTGAACAACAATGCCAAAGGGTTGCTCGCCACAGACGCTGCAGTTGCGCCGACACAGATCACCGTGACGAGCACACTGGTCGCAGCCAGGGTCGCCAGACGTCCGGCCCACACCCCTGCACCACCTTTAGTTTGAACTTTCATGCCAGAGCGACGCCAGGCGCCGAGCAGGATCGTGAAAGACAACAACAAGGCCACACCAAAGCCGATATAAAGGCACGTGGGGCTCTCCCACCAGGAAATTCTCACCAGGTCGCTCAGCGGCAAAGTTGCCCGTACCGCTTCGCCCTGGTCGTTTTCGTAAAAATACAGGTAGCGAGTGCCGGCATACCCGGAAAGTTTTTCGCTGGTGTTTTCAAACTTGCCGGGGCCGACTTCCGCCCATTTGATCGTCTGGCCCAGGAATGCCTGGAGAAGGTAGCCATCTGCATCCACTGTGAAGGTGCTGACGGATGGCAGGGCCGCGATCTTTTCGAGTTGGGTATAAGAAGTCCGCGACATCTTGAACTGGCCAGCGTATTTCTGCCCGCGCTGCGCAAAATCGGCGGGCGGGCTGGCAGCTTTGAACTCAGCTCTGGGCGAAAAATAGCGCTTGAAAATCAGCTTGGGAAGCTGGCCGGATACCTCGCTGCCACCATCGGTGGAATTGGTGGAAATGAAGATACCCAGTTGCAGCTCCGGGTACATGGTCATATCGGAAAGAAACGTGGTGGTCCCGCCGTTGTGCCAGCGCCATTGATAACCTTCGACCACGTCATCACCCAGGGCGTAAGCCATATCCACTGCCCCGGGCCGGTCGTCATACAAGCGGTGGTGCATGCGTTCCGAGGTCTCGGCGCTCACCAGCCGGCCGCCCTCGTAGCGATCGTCATCCAGCCGCGCCATCATGTAGCGGGCCATGTCCAGGGCGCTGGACGATATGACGCCGGCCGGACCTACGGCACCCACCAGGTCAAAGGGCTGGGCCTGTGGCTTGCCATCCGGGCCCTTGATGTACCCCGTGGCCAGCAATGGCTCCAGTTCGGATGAGATGGACAGTGGATTGCCAGCACCCAGCGGTTCGCGCGCAGTGGAATGGTCCATCTGCAAGGGGTGGAAAATGTGATCTTCCAGGTAGGAGGCGTAATCCTGCCCGGATACCAACTGCACGATATAGCCGGCGAGGGCCATGCCGTAATTGGTATATGTGCTGGTGACTCCGGGCGGCCTCACGCGCGCGGGCATATGATTCTTCAGGAAATCTTCCAGTGACTCGAGCTTTTCAGGGTCCTGTTGGAAGAGGAAGCCCAGGGCGCCGTCTTCAAAACCGGCACGATGGCTGATCAGGGCACCGAGGGTAATGGGTTGCGGAAAGGTGTCAGGGATTTTGAACGCGGTCAGATACGTATTCACGTCTGCATCCAGGTCCAGCTTGCCCTGTTCCACGAGCTGCATGACCGCCAGTCCGGTAAATGTCTTGGTGATGGAGCCGATGCGAAACATGCTGGTGGCAGGATCAACGGGAATTTTCTTGTCCACATCGGCGAAGCCATAGCCCTTGAGCAACACAACCTGACCGTCTTTTACCACCGACACCATGATGCCGGGCAAAGCCGTGTGTTCGGCCATGGCTCCTTCGACGATTCCATCCACGAAGGCTTCCAGCCCGGGCAGCGCGTCCGCAGGAGGTGCGACTTCGGGGGCAACCGCGTTGGGTGTTTCTGCCGGTTGCTGCCCGGGTTTCGTCTCGGTTTGCAGCTGAGTTTGGGCCAGCGCAGCGCACGGACAGGTGATGGCGAACAGTGTGGCCAATGCAAGCAAACGAAAGGACTTATTCACTGCGATTACCTCTGGAGAAATGCGGCGCAACCGAAGAGACTGGCTCCGGCCTGTGTAAAAAGCGACCGCGAGATAGTATCAGAATCGCGCAGTCCCCAGGCGTGTCAGGAGCCAGCTTGTCAGGGGCCAGCTGAAATTTCTTTGGGGTCAGAGTAAAGTGCCGAAGTAATTACTCCGGCTCTATACTCTGGCACTTTACTCTGACCCCACGACTCATGCCCCACGACCTCAGCCGCTACCACCGCCAAATGCTCCTGCCCGGCTTCGGGGAGGCCGGTCAGCGCAAACTGCTGGCTTCCACGGCGCTCATATTAGGCTGCGGGGCGCTGGGCACGGTCGCTGCCAATATGCTGGCGCGCGCCGGGGTCGGACACCTGGTCATTGTTGATAGGGACTTCATAGAGCTGACGAACTTGCAGCGCCAGGTGCTGTTCGACGAGCAGGATGTGGCCGATGCCATTCCCAAGGCTGAGGCGGCCAAGCGCAAGATTGCGCAAATCAATTCACAGGTACGGGTCACGGCGGTCGTCGATGACATCAACTACACCAACATAGAGCGATATGCTGCCGGCGCGGATGTGCTGCTGGATGGGCTCGATAATTTCGAGACGCGCTACCTCGCCAATGAATGTGCGGTGAAGCACGGCATTCCCTACCTCTACGGCGGCGCAGTGGGCACCGTGGGTATGGCGTACGCGATCCTGCCGCATACCCGCAACGGCGATGCTTTGTGGGAGGTTGATGCCTCTGGCAGCAAAGCCACGCCCTGCTTCCGCTGCCTGTTTGAACAAGCGCCGCCACCAGGACAGAGTCCGACCTGCGACACGGTGGGAGTCCTCGGGCCTGCAGTCTCCATCATTGCCAACTTCCAGGCCGCCGAGGCCTTGAAGATCCTGACCGGCAACTTTGAGCGGGTGTGCCCGACCATGCTGAACATCGATCTTTGGGCCAATACCGTTACTCAATTAAAGGTGGGCCGTGCCTGGGAGGATGGGAATTGCCCGTGCTGCAAGCAGCGGAATTTCGAGTTTCTTGAGGGCAAGTCCGGCTCCAGCACGACATCGCTGTGCGGGCAGGATGCGGTGCAGCTAAGCCACCGGCAGCAAATGGGCACCCTCAACTTTACTGAGATTGCCGCGCGATTGCGGCAGCATGGGCCGGTACGGGTCAACGAATTCATGATCCGGGCCGGGATACGGGACAACGACAAGGCCTATGAACTGACGCTGTTTGCCAACGGTCGGGCGATTATAAAAGGCACCGGGGATGCTGCAGTGGCGCGGGGAATTTACGCGAAGTATGTAGGAGGCTGAAGCCACTCCTGCCAATTTAAGGAAACTCTGATTAAATCAGAATTTCCTGCGGTACAGGGCACGGGTTGTTCCCGACAACCCGACTGCATTCCCTCCATCCATGGAGGTCGATGTGCCGCCATTTTCGATGATTGCAAATCATTGAAAATGAAGCCAAACAAAAATCACACTTTTTGTTTGGCGTGCTCTAAGAATGCCAGGATGGCATTATTCAGAGCTTCCTTAAAGTACATTTGATCAGAGGCACTCAAGGAGGCCCGTCGTGGCCGGGATACGTATTCTCGCTGGTACAAAAAAAGGCGCTTTCATCCTCACTGCCGATGGCAAACGCAAGAAGTGGTCGCTTTCCGGCCCACATTTTGCCGGTTGGGAGATTTACCACATCAAGGGCTCGCCGGTTGATCCCAACCGCATCTATGCCTCCCAGCCCAGCAGCTGGTTCGGGCAGATCATCCAGCGCTCCGACGACGGTGGCAAAACCTGGCGGCCCATCAACTAGGGCCTGCGCTCACAGTACATCCCCAATCCCACCGCCGAAGTCGGACACTGTGTGCACCGCATCGCCATACACCCAACCCGGCCCGATACGCTGTTCATGCAAAAGCATTGGGATGTCATGCGCAGTGATGATGCTGGCGATTCGTGGCGCGAGGTCAGTGGCAATCTGCCCAGCGATTTTGGCTTTCCGATTGCCGTGCATGCGCACGAGCCGGAAACGATTTACGTGGTGCCGATCCAGAGTGACTCCCTGCACTACCCACCCGAGGGCGAGCTGCGAGTCTACCGCAGTCGCTCCGGCGGTAATGAATGGCAAGCCCTGACCAAGGGGCTGCCGCAGAAAAACTGCTATGTGAACATCTTGCGTGACGCGATGGCCGTGGACACCCTCGAACCCTGCGGCATTTATTTCGGCACCACCGGCGGGCAGGTGTACGCATCGGCCGATGCTGGCGACAGCTGGGCACCCATAGCTCGTGACCTGCCTGCAGTGCTGTCAGTGGAAACCCAAACCCTATCATGACCGACCATGGCATCACCAACATTGCCCCGACCGGTTCGGCCACGATCCGCGCCACAATCCGGGTTGTTCTGCCACAACACCTGCGCACACTGGCAAACGTGGACAGCGAAGTGCTGCTCACGGTCGAGGGACCGGTGACCGTGCGCTCGATTCTCGACGCGCTGGAAAATCGCTACCCGATGCTGTGTGGCACTATCAGGGATCACGTGACACGTGAGCACCGGCCAAAGCTGCGGTTCTATGCCAACGAGGAAGACATCACCCACAAGTCACCGGATATGCCCTTGCCGGAAGCAATTTTCTCAGGTTCAAAGCCCTTATTGATTGTCGGGGCAATTTCCGGGGGCTGAGGACTGGGAGGCAGAGACCCCGCAGTTTTTCTCCCCGCATTGAGTTTTCCGCCGGTTTGCCATATGCTCGGGGTGCTGGTTATGCACTAAACAGGGAATGTTATGCGGCGAATTGGCAGCGGATTTAACTATCTGTTCTTGAGCCTGCTGATAGTTGGCTGGGAAGCGGCTTATATTGCCTTGCCCCTCCTGTCCCGTTACGATGGCCCTTTCAATGCAGAACCTTTTGGTTTTGCAGTAAGCGGCCTTCCGTTCATTTCAAGAACAGATTTGAAAGTATTCGGAATCACGGTGTTTGTACTGGAGTCCCGCGAAAACCTGGGGCCGGACCCGGGCACGGTTTTTGTTCTCAGGAATACCTCTGGCAGGATTCTTTGGACCAGGCTGGGCGCCCCTGAATTAGGCATCATCCGGCTGGAAGAAAAATCCGCCCACTGGTTCATCCCGGGCGGCTGGGTGGTACGCTTGAAGCCGGAATATACCGGAAATGGCGAGATGTACGTGTCACCGCTGGGCGGTTTCCGGTTTTTCTTCCATCGCTGGTAATAGCGTAACTAACTGCGAAGGAAGCCGCGACATGCCCATGAAGTCGAATCCTGAAAAATCGAATCCCGCTCCAGTGGCACTGCGAGCGCTTGATATCCCTCCATCGCCAAAGCAAACGGGATATCCGCAACCGTTCCTGGCGCTGGTCACCGGGCGCGAAAAGAGAAGGCTGGGCGATCATTTTGGCCTGACAAACTATGGCATTAACCTGTGCAGGATCAAACCAGGTTCCGTATCGTCCATGCGCCATTGCCATTCAGCCCAGGACGAATTCGTTTACGTTCTTGAAGGCTCACCTACGCTGGTAACCAACGCTGGTGTGACGGCACTCTCCCCGGGAATGTGCGCCGGTTTCAAAGCCGGAAGCGGCGATGCACACCACTTGCGGAATGATTCGTCCAGCGAGGTTTAGTACCTGGAAATAGGCGACCGGTCGGAGGGTGACCTGGTTGTTTGTCCGGACGATGACCTGGCACTGCACGAAGCAAACGGGAGTTTTGTATACACGCATAAGAATGGCGACCCGTATTGAGCCAACTGCACCAACCCATCGGTGCCATCGTTCCCGGCTGGAAAGCGCCGCCACACCCGCCGCGCAAGATCCTGGAGGGTCGTTTCTGCCGCCTGGAGCCACTGGATCCCGTGCGCCACGCGGCAGACCTTTTTGCCGCCAACAGTCTGGATACCAATGGCAGGAACTGGACTTACCTGGCCCAAGGGCCATTTGATACCCTGGCTGGCTAACGGTCCTGGATGGAACAGGAATGTTGTGGCACCGATCCGCAGTTTTATGCCATCGTTAATCGCGCAAAGGGTGAAGCTCAGGGAGTCGCCAAGGGGCGCAACCGGGACACTGCATGGTATGCTGCCATCGACCTCGAATG
>SHZL01000022.1 GCA_009692275.1 Lysobacterales bacterium
CGGCGCGCAGAGCCAGGCCCTGGCCCAGCGCCTGCAGCGGCTCGGCCGCGTGCGCGTCCACCTGCCGGCGAACGAGCGCGTGCCCCATCTGCTGCTGCCGCCCGAGCGCCAGGGGCGCAGCTTCAGCGCCACCGTCGTGCGCGCCCATCATGGAAGGCGGCGGCGTGCTGGTGCGCTTCTCCGGCCCCTATCTCGCCGAGAGTGCGGGCGATCTCGTGCCGGTGCCTTTGCGCCGGGGCGGGCGCTACTTCGGCGGGGCGCTGAGTTGGGACACCGCCCAGCGCCCGGCCCCCTTCCCCGATGCCAGCCCGTCCGCCGGGCCCCTTGTCCGCACCCATGGCTAGTGCTATGCCTAGTTTCCGATTACTACTGGTAGGCATCAGGTGGCTCAAAAACCCCATAAACCAACCGACGATCTGCGAGAGCAGGTAGAGAGCGCTTCCGGCCTCGGGTTGCCGCATGACCAGGTTTGCGCCCTTATCGGTATCAGCGACGAGACTCTCCGCAAGTATTACGGACCAGAGCTGGGCATGGGCAAGGCGAAAGCCTCGGCCCAGGTTGCCAAGTCGCTTTTTAACAAGGCGGTGCAGCAAGGCGACACTACGGCGATGATCTGGTGGACCAAGGCACAAATGCGTTGGGCTGAGACTCAGCGTCACGAGAATTCCGGCCCTGATGGCGGCCCGCAGGAACTGGTGGTGCGGTGGGCGGACGAGAAATAGTCCTCCCGTACACGCCTCGCCCGGCGTTTAAGCCTTTCCACGACAGAGCGCAACGCTGGGCCTGTCTGGTCGCGCATCGAAGGGCCGGGAAGACCGTGGCGGCGATCAATGACATCATCCGCGCGGCCGTAATGGCGCGGTCTCCTCTAGCTTCTTACGGATACGTCGCCCCGTACAGGTCACAGGCTAAGAGCGTGGTTTGGGAATACCTCAAGCATTACAGTAGAGGAATTCTAATCGACGCTAACGAGTCTGAGCTGACCGTGACGCTACTCAATAAAAGTAAGATTCGCCTGTTCGGCGCGGACAACGCCGACGCCATGCGCGGTCTAGGATTCGATGGAATTTACTTAGACGAGTATGGAGACTTTAAGCCGTCGGTGTGGGGCAATGTCATACGACCGGCCCTTTCTGACCGCCAAGGATGGGCTGTGTTTGGCGGGACACCGAAAGGCAAGAATCAATTTTGGTCCATTCGCGAGACAGCGGCGCAATCGCGCGGCGAGTGGTTCTTGCTTGAGTTGCCTGCGAGCAAGTCCGGACTACTCCCGCCGGGTGAACTGTCCGCCGCCAAGGCGCAGTTGAGCAGGAGTCAATTTGACCAGGAATATGAATGCAGCTTCGAGGCCGCGATATTGGGCGCGTTTTACGGCGAGGAACTGCGCGGACTGACTGAGGCTGGCCGCCTCTGCGATGTGAAGTACGATCCCGCCGTGCCCGTCTACAGTGCCTGGGACCTAGGCTACCGGGACGACACCGCGATCTGGTGGTATCAGGTCGTTCGGGACGAGATTCACGTTATCGACTTTTACTCGGTGAGCGGCGCAAACATTTCGGAATTGGCCGCGATCATCAAGGGCAAGCCTTACGAGTGCAAGCGGCACTACCTACCTCACGATGCCAGGGCCAGAACCCTTGCCTCCGGGGGCAAGTCCATCATCGAGCAGCTGGCCGAGCATCTGGGCATTAACAGCCTAGCCATCGTGCCCGACCTGTCGGTGCAGGATGGCATTCAGGCCGTGCGGCAGATGCTGCCGATGACATGGTTTGACGGTGAACGGTGCGCCGAGGGCGTCGAAGCCCTGCGCCAGTATCAGCGCGAGTACGACGAGGATAAGAAAGCATTCCGGCAGTCACCGAGGCACGATTGGACAAGCCACCCTGCCGATGCTATGCGGATGTTGGCGGTGTCATGGCGGCTGGAGCCCGCAGTCAAAGCGCCAGACGTTGACCGTCCGTTGATGGTCGGGCCCAAAAACACAGCGACGTTGAATGATATGTGGGCAGCGCATAAACAGGAGAGCATGAGGCTATGAGCGATGTGTTTGAGCCACCTCTAACAGGTCGGCAGTGGCTTTGGGCGGTAGAGAGAGAGAGAAATGCCCTCAAGCTCGCAGACACGCTTCAGGGAATGGAGGACCTGGAGAAACGCCTGGGTTTCAGTTTAAACATTGAAGGCAGCGGGACGGGCAATAAGAATAAAAATATCGACATCCTCTCTGGCGGTGGAAAAGCAACGCTTAACATTCCGGTGGGGCAAGGCTGGAGGATAAGTCCGTCCCTGTGGGGCAGCGGGGCGTATGGCAGCGTGAATACGCCAGAAGGCAAGATGAATATTAGAGAGCGGTCGCCGTTGGGCCGCAGCGTGTACTTAAAATATACATCTCCATTTTAGGGTGCAAGACTATGACAGGCGTGAGCAATCCTTTCAGATACCAATATGAGACTGTCGCAGCGGGACAAACAACGCAGGTACTGGGTGGCACGGGCGCGACGGGTGACTATCTGCATCGAATCGTTGTCGCTGTCGCTACGGCGGCAAACAGCGCGGTGACCGTGACTGACAACGCAACCACGGTACTGTCGATCCCTGCCAACACGCCCATTGGCGTATACTCGCTTGCGATCAATGCGCTGTCGGCCTCTGGCGCGTGGAAGATCACTACAGCGAGTGGTGTAACGGTAGTAGCTGTCGGCATCTTCTCGGCCTAGAAATGATTGCCTGCGTCTTAAAGTCGGGCGGCGACTTTATGCCAGCTCACGTTTATGCGCTTCAGGAGATGTGCGACCAGTTCCTGCCGAGCGAGGAGTTCATCTGCCTGACCGACATGGACTTGGACTGTGAGACGATGCGGCTCGCACACGATTGGCCGGGGTGGTGGTCGAAGCTGGAGCTATTTCGGTTGTCGAGCGCGTTGTACATGGATTTGGATACCGTGCTGGTTGGCGACTGTACCGAGATGCTGGAGGCGGCTAGGCCGCACGATTTTGTCATCATGCGCGACGTTTATAGAGGCAAAGCCGACCCGCTGGCGATGCAGTCGAGCCTGATGTGGTGGTCGAAGCCGCATGAGTTCATCTACGAGCAATTCACGGCGGGTGACCGCTACTGTGACGGCGGCGATCAGGTGTATCTGGAGTGGGCGCTGCGTGACCATCCGGTCACGTACTGGCAGGACATCACGCCCGGCATCAAGTCGTTCAAGGCTGATGTGCTGCCCAACGGCGTGCAGGCCGAGGACCGTCTGATTGCGTTTCACGGCAAGCCGAGGCCGTGGGAGCAGACTAGGGTGTCGTATGCGGCAGCATAACGGGTGGGCGGTTCCCGACGCGGATCAGCATTGCATTCAGGCGGTGCTGGCCGAAGTGGTCGATCTCGGCGCTAGTCTGGATCTGTGCAAGCAATTTAGAACGGCGGTACAGGCGGGCGGTAACGTGGGCGTCTATCCAATGGCGATGGCGCAGAAGTTCAAGCGCGTTTACGCTGTCGAACCGGACTCAGCTAATTACGAGGCCATGACCATAAATACAATCACCCAGCCGAAGGTGTTTATCCGCAGGGCTGCGTTTGGCAAGGATCACGGCAGGGCGGCGATTGACCAGATATATCCCGACAACATTGGCGCACACCAGATCAAAGAGGGCACAGAATTTGACGTTCTGCCGATTGATAGTTTGGGAGTGACCGACTGCGACCTGTTGCAGCTCGATATTGAGGGGTGTGAACATCTGGCCATTTTAGGCGCTTTGAAGACAATCAAGGCAAGCTGGCCGGTTATCACGCTTGAGCTGAAAGGTCACGGCGAGCGTTACGGATATACGGACGATGACACGATCAACCTACTGGCTGGCATGGGCTACAAGATTGCCGACCGGGTTAACAGGGATGTGATATTCACGATATGAGCGCAGCCTGGAAACGCAAGGAGGGCAAGAACCCTAAAGGCGGCTTGAACGCCAAGGGTCGCGCTAGTTATAAGGCTGAGACGGGTGGCACGCTCAAGGCCCCGGTCAAGGCGGGCGACAATCCGAGGCGTGCATCGTTCCTTGCGCGGATGGGCAATATGCCTGGGCCGATGGCCGAAGGCGGTAAGCCGACAAGGCTGGCGCTGGCGTTGCGGGCATGGGGCGCGTCAAGCAAGGAAGATGCGCGGGCCAAGGCTCGCGGTATTTCCGGGCGAAACAAGTAAGGCATAAAGGCATAGGTGTTTTAAGATGGCTGATCCCAAACAACTTGCAGCGGCACTGCGGTACGGCCGGGGGCCGTATGCCGATAATCAGTCGGAGAATTTCCTCGCGCCGCTTGACTACGGCAACCCCAACCTGGGCGAGGAACAGAGCGTCGACCCGGACACCGACGGCTACTATTCGAGAGGCCGCGGGAACGACTACGGTTTCACTAACGTACACCCGGCCAGCCGCTTCCTGGCCATGTTGCCGGGGCCGCTCGGCATTGCTGGCGGGCTGTTCAATACCTTCCAGCGGGCGAATAATGTCTCAGCCAATAATGCCTACGCCCAGGATTGGGGCGGGCAGCCGTTGAGCTTCTGGCAGGGTTTGGGCGGCGCGCTGGGGCTGAACGATTACGGCAGCGGCGCGGTGTGGCGGGGCGATAACGAACGCCTCGCCGCCCGAGGCGAGGTGGATGCGGCCCAGGCGGCGGGACGGTTCGACCCTAGCGATCCTCGCGGGGCGGCCCCGCTTTCCATGCCCGAATCACAAATGCATGCTCCTGTTCAGACTGAAAACCTTGACCCGGTTGGGTCAAGTGGGCCGGACGTAGGCTATCAGGGCCAGACCAGAGTGCATGATTTTGTTCGGAGGGGACCCCTTGAAGATGCTGGGTTAAGTGGGCCGAACGATCCTAGCTTATGGGGTAGGCCGGGGTTCGCCCATGGCGGCATGATCCCTCATTCGGCTGGCAGCCCGTCCAGGGTCGACGACGTGCCTATCATGGCCGACGAAGGGGAGTTTATTTTGAATGCCGAGGCGGTGCGAAAGTACGGCCCTCTTTTGGATGCCCTGAATAACCGCAAGGTGGCCCTCAGGAAGGCCGATGGGCTGCTGAGATGACCACCCTGGCTCTTGTGCGCCCGGACGTTTCCTGATGGTTGACCCAGAGCGCATAGCCGCTGCGCTGCGATATCAGCAACAGAGAGCGGCAGAAAACCACACACGCGGCGATGAGGCTCGCAGGGGTGCGAGCCGATAGAATTTCATATGATAAACCTCATGGGCAAGAATAATGGAACCCACTAGCACTGACCTGCAAAAGTGGCTGAACACGGTCAGCACCTACGACAACGAGTTCAAGAAGTGGGAAGCGCGCACGACCAAGATCATTCGGCGTTACCGCGACGACAACCGAAGCCAGACGAACAACGAGTCGGCGAAGTTCAATATCCTCTGGAGCAACATCCAGACCATCACCCCTGCGGTCTACGCCCGTCTGCCTAAGGCTGAAGTATCGCGCCGGTTCTCAGACTCCGACCCTGTGGGGCGCGTTGCCTCGCAACTGATCGAGCGTGCGCTTGATTTTGAGGTTGAGCATTACCCTGACTTCCGCTCTGCCATGACCTACGCGGTTGAGGATCGGTTCCTTGGGGGCAGGGGCGTGGCCTGGGTGCGGTATGAGCCGCACGTTCGGGAGCAGGAGATGCCCGAGGACGGCCTGCAAGTCACTGAGGACACCGACGAGACGGGCAAGGGCTACAAGGCCGAGGCTGAGGCAGATGTAGCCGAGGAAGGCGTGCAGCGTGACGCTACTGCCGGTGAAGTCGAGCCGCAGGAGGAGATCGAGTACGAATGCGCCCCGACCGATTACGTCCATTGGAAGGATTTTGGGCATTCGGTTGCCAGGACGTGGGAAGAGGTCACTTGCGTTTGGCGGTGGGTGTACATGACGCGGGAGGCGCTGATCGAGCGGTTCGGGAAGAAAACGGGGGAGAAAATTCCCTACGATGCCGGTCCCGACACTTTGAAACAGTACGGGCAAACCACCAAGCAACACACCCGCGCCAAGATTTGCGAGCTGTGGGACAAGGATAGCGGCAAAGTCTTCTGGTTCTCAAAGTCGATGGGTGAACTGATCGACGAGCGCGACGATCCGCTGGAGCTGGAGCAGTTCTTCCCTTGCGCCAAGCCCCTGTACGCCACCATGACAAGCGACACCCTGGTTCCAGTTCCCGATTTTGTGCTGTACCAGGATCAGGCTGTAGAACTGGACATCCTCTCGGATCGTATCGACGGGCTGGTGAAATCCCTGCGGGTGCGCGGCGTCTACGACGCCAGCCAGCCTGCGTTGCAGAGGTTGCTTACGGAGGGCGACAACAACACGCTCATTCCGGTCGATAAATGGATGGCGTTCGGCGAGAAGGGCGGTCTTAAAGGCAGCATTGACCTGTTGCCGCTGGACACCTTGTCCAATGCCCTACTGCAATGCTATCGGGCGCGAGAGGAAATCAAGGCTCAAATCTACGAGATCACGGGCCTCTCGGACATCATTCGCGGCAGTACGATGGCGAGCGAGACGGCGACAGCGCAGCAGATCAAGGGGCAATACGCCTCCATACGACTGCGCGCGATGCAGGAGGATGTGGCGCTGTTCGCTACCGAGTTGCTGCGCCTCAAGGCCCAGATCATCTGCACCAAGTTCCAGCCGCAGACAATCCTCATGTATGCGGCGGCGCAGCAAATGCAGCCTGCCGATCAGCAACTGATCCCCCAGGCGCTGCAACTTATGAAGGACAACCCGCTGCGGAACTTCCGCATTGAAGTCGCTGCCGACAGCCTCGTGCAACTTGACGACCAGCAGATGAAACGCGACCGCGTGGAGTTCATTCAAGCCTTCGGCGGGTTCCTGCGCGAAGCCCTGCCCGTGGCGCAAGCATCGCCCGAAGCCACGCCGATGCTGATTGAGGTGATGAAGTTTGGCGTTGCCGCGTTCAAGCAAGCGAAGCCCATCGAAGGGGCGTTGGACGCTGCCCTTGAGCAGTTGAAACAGAAGCAGGCCCAGCCGCAACAGCCGCCACCGCCAGATCCTGAGATGATAAAAATACAGGCCCAGCAGCAGTTAGAACAAGCGAAGATGCAAGCAAGCGCACAGGCGGATCAAATGCGGATGCAGGCGGACGCACAAGCGGCGCAACTGAAGGCACAGATTGATGCTCAACTACATCAATCCAAGTTGCAGGCCGATATGCAACTGGCGCAAATGCAGGCGCAGCTTGAAGACCAGAAGATGCAGCACGAAATGGCGATGAAGGCGCAGACCGCCGCCCAAGAGGATGAGTTTAACCGTTGGAAGGCGGAACTTGAGGCGGCAACGAAGGTCACGGTTGCTCGGATCGGGGCAAATCCTGGCGGCGACCCGCCATTAGTGGACGCGATTACCGCCAGCGCCGCTCGCATGGCTGAAGAACTAGGGACTGGCCTAACGCAAGTGACGGCTATGCAGGAGCAACTCGCGCAAACTCAAAACGACTCAATGGGTCGCATGGGTAGCATTATGCAGGCGTTGACGGCAAAGAAACGGATCATTCGCGGCCCAGACGGAAGGGCTGTCGGGATTGAAATAATTCAATAATGGATGGCGAATGGGGCATCGGCACTTGGGGGAGCGCAACTTGGGACTATGTGACCCCGATTATCGTCGTAGACACCCATGACGGCGAAAGAGTAAAGAAGCGGTGGGCGAAGGAAAAGGCAGACAAGAAGAGGCGTAGAGAGGAAATTGTCTATGCGTTTGAGAGGATTGTGGAGGGTAGGCCCGAAATCGCGCAGGAGATTGCAGCGCCATTTTTAGAGAAAAGAGCCTCCAACTTGCCTGCGATTGATTTCGACAAGATGATTAGAGATGTGAACAGAGTTGAGCGAATTTGGAACCTACACCTTGAACTCGATGACGAAGAAGTGATGCTGCTGCTATGAAGCGCACTTGGATATATGTGGGCGGCAGGGAAATTGAGGTGACGCAGAAAACGCCTGCCGTTACCCCCGCCGTCACCCCTCAAGTCATGTCTGACATTCAGCCCTACAAGTCGATGGCGGATGGCTCGATGATTACGAGCCGCAGCCAGCACCGCGAACATTTGCGTCGGCATAACTGCTTCGAAGTCGGCAATGAGAAGATGGAAACCCGCCTTGCCGCTCCTGTTGACACGCGCAAGGAGATATTACGGGAGCAATTGTCAAATATGACGCACAAGGACGCTAACAAGATTTTGAGCCGATTAAGAGAAGAAGTCCGTTTCCGCAACCCCCACAGGGAGAAGTAAAATGGCTGAAGACCTCCAGGCGATAGTTCCAGTTGATAACGCTGACGCAAGGCGCGAATTGCTTGAGAGGCAATTCGACGAAGCGGTGCCTATAGAGGCACCTGTCAAGGAAGAGAAAGCGGAGGTTGAGGTCAAGCCCAGGGACGTTGATGGCCGATACGCAAAAGCGGCCCCACAGACTGCGGTAGAACCCGCCGAGGAGCCTGTTTGGAAACGCCCCCCGGCGAGTTGGAAGAAGGAGTATCACGAGGCCTGGCAAACTGTAGACCCGCGCATTCAAGAATACGCTTGGCAGCGCGAGGATCAGATGCGCGCGGGGTTGGAGCCTTTTGCGGCCAAGGCGCAGTTCGCAGATCAAATGTATCAGGCCATGCAGCCCTACATGAACACGATTCAGGGCTTAGGTATTCAGCCGCATCAGGCGGTTGAGGCGCTGATGAAGGCCGACTACACCTTGCGAAACAGTTCCCAGACAGATCGGCTTGCGTATTTCGGGCAGTTAGCGCAACAATATGGCGTGAACCTTGGTCAGATAGGTGAATTGCCACAGCAATCACCCATTGATCCCACGGTTTACGCCTTACAAAACGAACTGAATGCGGTTCGTGGTGAGGTTTTCGGTTGGAAGCAGCAGCAGGAGCAAGCGCAGAATTACGCGCTTCTGGGGGAGATCGACAAATTTTCCCAAGGAGCAGAGCATTTTGAAGAAGCACGGCCGACAATGATCCAGCTCCTACAGGGCGGCATTGCGACCGATTTACAAGACGCGTACGACAAGGCATTACGCCTGGACTCGAACCTTTCGGGTGTAGTCAACCAGGGCCGACAAGCCGAGGTTGATACACAGAGAAGGTCAGCAGCTCATAGAGCTGCTAAATCGGCACGGGCGGCAGCGGTGAGCGTCAGAAGTTCCACACCCGGAGCGCAAACGACTACCAAAGCGCAAGATCGCCGTTCGCTTTTATCCGAGCAGTTTGACGGTATCAGCGAACGCCTCTGACAATTTTAATAGGAGCTTAAAATGGCCTTCGCCAATAGCTCGGTCAGCGACATCATTGCGACCAACATCCAGAGTCGCTCCGGTGAGCTGGCCGATAACGTAACGAACAACAACGCCCTATTGCGACGACTGAAGGAGCGCGGGAACGTAAAGACGTTTTCCGGCGGTAACGTCATCCTCCAGGAGATCATGTACACGGACTCGGCAACCAATAATACGAATTCCTATTCGGGTTACGAAGTGCTGAACGTGAGCCAGAATAGTCCGATATCGGCTGCTCAGTTCTCGATTACCCAGTACGCCTCGGCGGTGTCGATCAGCGGTCTGGAAATGATCCAGAACAGCGGCAAGGAAGCAATCATCGACCTGTTGGATGGTCGTATGAATGTGGCCGAGGCTCAGTTGGCGAACCGGATCGGTGGTGACATCTATCTTGATGGCACCGGAAATTCGGGGAAGAACATCACCGGACTCGGAGCTGCTGTGCCGGATGCGCCGACCACAGGAACGTATGGCGGCATTAACCGTGCCACCTACTCATTCTGGCGTTCGGTGAAGTATTCGGGCCTGACGGACGGCGGCGCAGCTACATCGGCAAGCAACATCCAGACCTACATGGATGCCCTGGCGGTGCAGTTGATTCGCGGAACCGATAAGCCTGACCTGATCGTTGCCGACAACAACTATTACAAGCTCTATCTGCAATCGCTTCAGTCCATTCAGCGGATTTCCGATTCTGGCAGCAGCATGGCCGGTGCCGGATTTGCCTCGCTGAAATACTACGGCGCGGGCATGGCGAGTGATGTGGTGCTTGACGGCGGTATCGGTTCGGCTGCGACTGCGAACCATATGTGGTTCTTGAACACCAAGTATCTTTGTTTTAGGCCCCATGTAGATCGTAACTTCGTTCCCATCGGAGGCGAGCGGCAAGCGGTCAACCAGGACGCAGTAGTGAAACTTATCGGCTGGGCCGGTAACATGACGAGTAGCGGCCCGCAGTTCTGCGGCGTTGTTATCGCCTAAGGAGAATAAAACAACATGGCTTATTCTTTTGTTGAACCTGTTGCCGGGCTTCTGCAAATTGCAGAAACGGACGCTGGCGTAACGATGGCGAACGGTTCCTCTGCCATTCCTACGCCTCCGGCAACGCTTGGCACGATTGTTCGCGCTTTCGATCCGACCTACGGTGAGGGCGAGTTCATTCTGCTGCTGGGCGTAGCTTCGACGGTCATCGGTTCGCTGGTGTCCTACAACGCAACAACTTACCAAACGGTATTGGTGCCAAACACGGCCAACCAAGACTGTCCGGTTGCGGTTGCAATGTCGGCTAACACGGCGGCACTCTTTGGCTGGTATCAAATCGCTGGCAATGCAGTTATCAAGAAAACGGCAGTTGCGGTTACTCCACAGGTCACCGTATTCCTGTCTGCTACTGCTGGCCGTGTTAAGGTTCTCGCCTCTGCGGGTCTGCAAGTTGTCGCAGCCCGTTCAGCGAACCTGACCACGATTGCCTCAGGAACCTCAACGGTAACTGTGACGATTAACCGTCCGCACCTGCAAAGCCAAATCACCTAGTGGTTGATGCAGTCTTAGATGTTTTTGGAAACACATTCCCCGGCGTCATGCTGGGGAATGTGGAGCTGTCTTGCAAAAGACAGCTTTCTTGGTTTGACTTCAATGAGGAGTCAAACGAAGAAAGCATCTGCATCGTCGGGGGCGCACCTAGCCTTGACGATTCATTCCCACAACTAAAGGCGCGGTATAAAAATGGCGCACAAGTCTGGTCAATGAACGGTACTTATGATTGGCTCGTCGAGCGGGGCATAGTCCCAGACGGTCACGTTATGCTGGACGCCAGACCTGAAAACGTCAGGTTTTTACAGCACCCGCGCAAGGAAACCCAGTTCTACATTGCCTCGCAATGCGACCCTTGCATATTTGACGCGTTAGAAGGCTTCAAAGTTGATCTAGTCCACGTCAACACCGAAGGGGTGTACGAATACCTGGAAAGCGAGCGCGAGCGCCCTGTGCATCTTGTGGGCGGTTTCACCACGGTCGGGATGTTGGCGATGGTTCTCGCAAAGTTAAAGGGGTATCGCAGGATATACCTGTTCGGCATGGATTCCAGTTACTCAGACGATAAGCACCACGTTTATGAGCAAGAATCAAACGACGGTGAAAACGTAATCACGGCCACCATTCACGAAACAAAATACAGGGCTGCTCCGTGGATGTGCCAGCAGGTTCGGGACTTCCAAAACCTCGCTCGTAAATTTGCACAGGAAGACGTAGTGATTGAAGTCTGCGGCCCAGGTTTGTTGCACGCAATGGCGAAAGCCATGACTTTTCCATCAACTGAAAGGATTCAATAATGGCTATTCCATCAAGGGTTCAGGCCGCTGGCAATTCTGGCCTCGCAACCGAGAGCATCTGCGGCAACGGCACTACTGGTCTGGTCGCGACTGGAACCACCATTTCCGATGCTCTGCAACTGTCGGCGGTCTATAACACGATCACCACAAGTTCGAGCAGCACTGGAGTCATTTTGCCGCCTACCGAAATGGGCGCGATGATCGGCATTCGCAACGATTCCGGGCAGACGATTACGGTGTATCCGAAGTCTGGTAGCACGATCAACGCTGCCGCAACCAGCTTGACAATCGCTACTGCAAAAACGGTAATTATGTTTGCGATTTCCGCAACCACATGGGCATCCGTTCAGGGCGCGTAAGGGGGGCAACATGGCACTTGATAGCGACATCAACAACGCAGATTCCCATCTTCATGTTGAGTTCTACGAAAATGACCGCGACCCATACAAGGGAGTGCCCTTTGTTCGTATCCTGATTCCAGGCGACAAGACGAACGAGGTCGACCAACCCGTGCGCGAAGATCACAAGCAACGGTTCCCGAGGCAATGGCTCTACTACTCGATGCGGAATGAGAACCCGGCCATGATCGGGACTGCGCTTAAAGAGTGGAACAAGGAGCAACCCGAGGAGTTTACCGACTTGCAGATGGCTGAACTTCAGATTTACAAGTTCCAGACCGTCGAGCAACTAGCGACCGCCTCGGACTCGCAACTCCAGCGGGTGGGGATGGGTGCGGTAGGGCTGCGGGAGCGTGCAAGGCAATTCCTAGCCCTCAAGAACCGTAGTGCCGATGCGATTGAATTGGACAACACCAAGCAACAGCTCAAGGTATTGCAGGCGCAGATGCAGGAGCTGATGAACAAGCGCGGCCCCGGTAGACCCCCGAAGGCTGCGTAATGTCCACCACCACCATGCTCCAGTTGGTGCAGCAAGCCACGGGCGAGATGGGGGTGGCTGTGCCTACATCGGTTGCGGGCAACACCACACAAGATGTGGTGCAACTCCTCGCGCTGTTGAACGCCTGCGGCTATGAAAACTTGCGTAAATACGAATGGCGAGAGCTGACAAAACGGCACGCTTTCTACACCGAGTTCCTCACCACCACGGGAACATGGACAACCGCCGCTCGGACAATCACAAGCATCCCAACGACAACGGGCCTTGACACGACCTACATGGTCACTGGAACGGGGATAAATCAGAACACATTTATTGCCTCGGTAGATTCCGGCACGCAGGTCACATTAAATCAGGACTTTTCGGCGGCCGGTACGGCGGCTGCCATTTATTTTCAAAAGATGAAGTACACCCTGCCTAGCGACTACGAGGCGCTGGTTCCGCGCACGATGTGGGATGCGTCGAAGAAATGGGAGATGCTAGGGCCAGAGAACGCGCAGCAATGGGAGTGGCTGCTCAACGGCTACATCAGCACGGGGCCGCGTGTGCGGTGGAGACTGTTTGGTGAGTTCTTCCAAATCTGGCCTGGATTCAGCAACGCCGAGTATCTGGGGTTTGAGTATCGCAGCAAGGGATGGGCTGAGAACGCAGCCGGGACGGCGAAGAACAGCTTCACGGTTGACACCGATACCTGCATCTACCCAGACCGACTGATGGTGCTAGGGCTAAAGTTGAAATACTTTGAGGGCAAGGGCTTTGATACCACCGCCCTGTACCGCGACTACCTTTCCGAGTTGGAAGCGGCAATGGCTCTGGATATGTCCTCTGCCAATCTCTCATTCGCTCCGCGCCCTGGGACGGTGCTGATCGGCTACGACAACATTCCTGATTCGGGGTACGGGTCATAGTATTTCCAGCAAGAGCCGCGCTCGTTCAACGCAACTCAGCGGCGGTAGCCTCGCTACCCTCACCCGTGGGCGGTTGGAATGCGAGGGACTCCATTGCGAACATGGCACCAATTGATGCGTATGCCCTAACCAACTTCTTCCCCAATACAAGCAACGTCGTGTTGCGTGGCGGGTACACGAATCATGTGACCGGAATTTCGGGGCAAGTCGAAACCCTGATGAATTATTCCAGCGGAACGGTTGAGCAACTTTTCGCCATTGCTGGAACCGCCATTTACAACGCAACGACTGCCGGGGCTGTGGGTGCGGCGGTTGTGTCTGGGCTCACTAACGCTCGGTGGGAGTACATCAACGTCACCACCGCTGGCGGCAGCTTCCTCTACCTAGTCAATGGCGTGGATGCGCCCAGGCTCTACAACGGAACGACTTGGACGGCGATCACCGCCGTTTCGTCGCCTGCCATCACGGGGGTCACGACCACGGACTTGAGCAACATCACGCTGTGGAAGAACCTCGTCTGGTTTGTACAGAAAGACTCGCTCAAATCCTGGTATCTGCCCACCTCTGCGGTTGGCGGGGCGGCGAATGTAATTGACCTCTCCAGCGTTGCGATGCGCGGCGGAACCTTGGTCGCAATGGGTACATGGACGATTGACGCTGGCTACGGCGTGAACGACAACCTAGTTTTCGTCACAAGCGAGGGCGAAGTTATTGTTTACAGCGGAACCGATCCTTCAAGTGCAAACACTTTTGCCCTAGTCGGCGTTTGGCAACTCGGGAACCCCATCGGCAAAAGGTGCTTGAAGAAGTACGGCGGCGACCTTCTGATATTGACCATTGATGGGTTGATTCCTCTAGCCTCTGGCCTGCAAAGTTCTCGCCTTGATCCACGGGTGGCGTTGTCGGACAAGATACAAGGTGCGTTTGTTGCCGCGTCGGCTCTCTACAAAAGCACATTCGGTTGGCAGATCGTGTTCAGCCCAGAGAATGATGCTTTGTGGGTCAATGTGCCGGTTGCCCTTGGCAGTCAGCAGCAATATGTGATGAACACCATCACCCGCGCATGGTGCAACTTCACGGGCTGGTACGCAAATTGTTGGGAAACTTTTGACGAACAACCTTACTTCGGTGGAAGTGGAGTAGTGGCAAAGGCCTGGGATAGTGGGTTTGCTGACAATGCAACAAACATCTCTGCCAGGGCGTTGCAGGCGTTTAATTACTTTGATGCGCGCGGGGTGGAGAAGTATTTCACACGCGCACGCCCGACGATTCTTACCGATGGCACGCCGTCTATTTTCGTCGGGATCAATGTCGATTACGACCTGAGTGATAACACCAGTGCGTTGTCATACTCCACTACCGCGACTGGTGTGTGGGGCACATCGCGGTGGGAGACAGGTCTTTGGGGTAGTTCATTGGTGGTTACGAACAACTGGCAAGGCGTGACTGGAATCGGTTACACGGGCGCGGTGCAGTTGAAAAGTGCGAGCAAGGGATTACAAATTGAGTGGGCATCAACTGATGTGGTGTATCAAAACGGATGGGCTGGAATATAATCAGCGGTCATCTGGTAGGGGACTGGGTTGCGAAACGCCTGTCAGGGGGTTATTTCGCCGAACGCTCGCAAGCGATAGGGCTTGAGAAGAACGCAGACCTTGTTGCAGGGGTTATTTACGAAAACTGGAATCATCGGTCAATCATGTGCCACATTGCTATTGAGGAGCGGATAACCCCGTCGTTCTTGGGGGCGATTTTCCACTACCCATACATCGTGTGCGAGGTTGATAAGATTATTGCCCCTGTGGCCGATGACAACGAGGCGAGCAAGCGGTTGGTAGAGAAGATGGGCTTTGTAGAGGAAGCCAGAATCAAGGATGCGTATGTCAGCGGCGACATGATCTTCTACACTCTGACTCGCGATAATTGTAAATATCTTGGAGAGCGTTATGGTCAAAAGTGCCCCGTCCCCGCCCCCTCCGCCTGATTACGCGGGGGCGGCTACAGCGCAAGGTGCGGCAAATTTAGAGACCGCTATCGCGCAGAACTACATGAGCAACCCGAATATTTACGGGCCGCTCGGTAGTCAAACAGTCGCTTTTGGCGCGAACAACCAGCCAACCGTCACGCAGAGCTTGACCCCTGCGGCGCAGGCAACGCTCAATGCACAGCAGCAAGTTCAGCGGCGACTCGCCGACCTTAGTGCCCAGGGAATTGAGCAAGCGAGCGGGTTGCTCGGCACGCCGTTCCGGCCGGACCTGCCAGGGTTGCAGACAAGTCTGAGTCAGCCAGCGGTCTACGGTTTAAACAATTACCCCGGCGGCAGTGCGAATGTAAACATTGCAGCCCCAACGCTGCAAAGCGGCATTAACACAAGTGGCTTGGCGGCGATGCCCGTGTCAGCGGGTACGACCGCGCAGCAAGCCATTACCTCTCGATTAGAGCCAGACATTGTGCGGGAACAATCCGCGCTTCGGAATCGACTTGTGAACCAAGGCTTGCGCCCCGGCGGGGAAGCCTACGATCAGGAGATGCAAATTGCAGACCGCTCGGCTACAGACAGGCGGTTGCAAGCTGCGGCTCAAGGCATTGGCATTGATCTTGCCGCGCAGCAGCAGGGGTTTGGACAAGCCGCGCAGCAAGCGGCGTTTGGAAATCAGGCACAGGCCCAACTTTACGGCCAGCAAATGGATACGCAACAGGCGCAGAACGCGGCGTTGCAGCAAAATCAACTAGCGGCCGAGCGGTATCAGCAGGCACAGAACGCGGCGGGGGCGCAGCAGTTTAATCAAGGCTTACAGGGAGCGCAGTTTGGCAACACCGCCCAGCAACAGGCGTTAGCGCAACAACTTGGACTCTACCAGCAGCCGCTCAACCAGATCACCGCGTTAATGAGTGGTGCGCAGACGCAGCTGCCGCAGTTCCAAGGGTATCACGGGGCTTCAGTTGCACCGCCGCCGATCTTTAACGCAGCAGCATCCCAGAATCAGGCAGCGATGGATCAGTACGGAATTAAATCCTCGAATGTAAACGCGGCGAATGCGGGCCTGTACTCAATGTTTGGGGCTGGGCAAAAAGCGTTTTCTGACCGCCGCCTAAAGTCCAACATCGTACAAGTCGGCACGCACCCGCTTGGGATCGGAGTGTATGAGTATGACATCTTCGGTGAACGGCAACGAGGCGTAATGGCTGATGAGGTGCTGAATGTCAGGCCGGAAGCAGTTATTGAACATCCTAGCGGTTACATGATGGTCAACTATGGGATGCTAACCTAATGGCCCTTCCAACCCACGCATTTAATCTCCCATCTCCATACGAAACGGAGACGGAGGAGCTTGATCGTCGTCAGAAAATGGCTCAATTGCTGCAAGCCCAGGCGGCTCAGTCGCCGGAGAAGTTCTCATACAAGGGCATAGAGGCCCATGTATCGCCACTGTCCTATCTGGCTAAGGCCCTAGAGAGCTACACAAGTTCCGCCGATCAGAAAACGATT
>SHZL01000023.1 GCA_009692275.1 Lysobacterales bacterium
AAGCCAGCGCGCGCGGTTCCACATCGGTGGCAAGCACCTGTCCGATGCCGCGGCGCGCGAGCACTGCCGCGAGTACGCCGGTACCGGTACCGATATCGAATGCCACGTTGTGCGCTGCCAGGGCCGCGGGCAACGGCGCCTGTGCCACCAGCTCCACGTACTCGTGGCGGAGCGGCGCGAACACGCCGTAATGCGCATGAATCCGCAGATTGACGGCGGGGAGTTCGATGCCGCGAACGCGCCATTCGTGTGCGCCGATCATGCCCAGCAGTTCACGCAATGACAGCACCAACGGGCCCTGACCCGCACCCAACGCCTCACTGCAGGCAGCGCTGACGTCCGGAGCACGGCGCAGCGCACTGCGGTAATCGGCATCGAGCTCGATGAGCAGTGCACTCAGTGTTCGTGCCCGCTGGGCGCGCGCTTGCCGCTCGCGATGGAAGGCCTCTGCCATGGTGGTAGCGGCGGCTGCAGCCGAGCGGGGCGGCAGACGCCGATGCCGATCAGCACGATTCCCCAGCGCGTTTAACAGCTGCCGGGCATTCTGGAAGTCACCGCGCCACAATAGCGCCACACCCTGGCATGCGAGCCCATAGGCCGTGTCGGCGTTCAAGCGGTCATCGGCGAGCTGCACCTGTTGCGGAGGTGATGCGCCCCGTTCGGACTGCCAGCGCGCGTCATGCGTCACGCCATCCTCGGTCCACTGTATTTGCTGGAAGGCGGTCAGAAGGATTCGTCGCTGCGCAGGTAACGCCACTGGCCAGCGGGTAGGTGGCCAAGCGGCACATTGCCGCTGCGCACTCGCTTCAGACCGGTGACGACCAGGCCTACCAGCTCGCACATGCGACGGATCTGGCGCTTGCGCCCTTCGCGCAGGATGAAGCGCAACTGGTCTTCGTTCTGCCAGGTCACTTTCGCCGGTTTCAGCTGCACGCCATCGAGCGTCAGGCCGTGCCGCAAGCGCTGCAGGCCACCGCCCGCCAACCTCCCCTTAACGCGCACCAGGTATTCTTTCTCGACCCCACTACCCTGTCCGATCAGTTGCTTGGCAATGCGGCCGTCCTGGGTAAGCACGAGCAGGCCGGTCGAGTCGATGTCCAGTCGGCCAGCTGGCGCGAGCCCACGCAGGTGCCGCGGTTGGAACTTCAGCGGCGACGGATCATCAGCCCAGCGGTTCTCGGGGCGGACCAACACCACGGCGGGCTCATAACCGTCCTCGGCCTGCCCGGAGACGTAGCCTACGGGCTTGTGCAACAGTATCGTCACCAGTTCGCTCTGCTGTGCCGTTGCCTCGCGCACAACTTCGATGCGCGCCTCGCGAGATACGCGCACGCCGAGTGTGTTGACGATGATGCTGTCGACCTTGACCCAGCCTTTTTCGATCCACTGGTCGGCCTCGCGGCGCGAACACAGGCCGAGTTCGCTCATGCGCTTGGAAAGTCGGGGTAAGTCCTTATCGGGTTCAGCCATCCTGAGTCCTGGTCTAGAAAAGGGGCCGTAGAAAAGGGGCCGCAGAAAAGGGGCCCAGAAAAGGGGCCCAGAAAAGGGGCCGGATACATTTTCCTCTGATACATTTTCCTGAAATTGTATCCGGCCCCTTTTATTATATCCGGCCCCTTTTATTACTTTTATTATTACTTCTACTGCGAAGAGAGGTCCCTGAACACGCTCAGGTAGTAGGTCACGCCGGGACTGATGTTGCTCAGCGCGATGCGTTCGTTCAGCCCGTGCGAGAACTCGTCCGAGTGCTTGGACATGCTGGCGGAAGCGCCGTAGCTTGGCACACCCACGGCGCGGTACCACATGGAATCCGAAGCGCCCGATGACTGCGATGGAAAAATCGAAACTTCCTTGCCCCACGAAGCTCCGACCGCCTTGGTTACGGCGGCGAGCAGCAAGGGGTCAAGCGGCGAGGGCGGTGCTTCAATCGATTGGTCGCCGGTCGCGTCGCGGAATGTCACTGCGGGCACTCCGGCTACCCGCTCCAGCTCCGCCATGATGTCCTCGCGGGTGTGGCCCGGAAAGATACGGCAATTGACATTGGCGGTGACCCTCTGCGGCAACGCGTTGATCGCATGGCCGCCTTCCACCATGGTGGGAACGCAGGTGGTGCCGATCTTGCCGATCATCGCCTTGTTTGCGCGCAGCACCTTGATGGCTTCTTCGTCGGCCGGGTTAGCGGCAAAGGCCTGCATCGCCGCGGACAGTTCCGGATCGGGTTCGAGTTTCGCGGCCTTGGCGAAATAGTCACGCGTAATGTCGTTTTGCTCAGGCTTGAAACGGTAAGCGCCGATTCGTGCGAGCGCCTCCGACATCTGTTGAATGGCATTTTCGGGACCCGGTGCCGAGCTGTGTCCCCCCGGATTGGTCACTTCGAGCTGGAAATCGACATAGGTCTTTTCGGCGCCTTCCCAAGTCCAGAAGAGAGGCTTGCCGGTCTCCTCGCTGAGGGTGCCCGAAGAACCGTCGACATTGAGCACCAGGCGGGCATTGCGCAAGCGCTCGGCGATGATCTCCGAAGTCCTCATCGTGGTCTCTTCGTCGCCCGAGTAGGCGATTACCAGGCTGCGGGTGGGCGTGAAGCCCTGGCGCCGCAATTCGATCATTGAACTGAGCGCCAGTGCAGCTTCGAACTTGGTGTCGCTCGCGCCACGCCCGAACAGGTAGCCATTTTCAATCACCGGCGTGAACGGATCACGTTCCCAGTCTTCGGGTTTGGCCTCCACGACGTCCATGTGCGCCGACACCACAATCGGGCCCAGCGAGGGATCGCTCCCTGGCCAGGTGGCGATGAGATAGGCGGTATCTTTAAAAGGCACGATTTCGATCGCGTCTTCCGGCCAGCCGCCGTCCAGCAGCGCCCGCTTGAACAGTTCGGCGACCAGCGGTGTCTGGTTGCCTTCGCCCGCAACGGAGCGCAGCGCGATGGCCTGTTTCGACAGCTCCAGCACTTGAGCCTCGGCGGTGGGATGGATTTGGGCCTGGACGAGCGTAGCGGCGAACAGGAATGCGCTGCCGGTTGCGGCAGTCATGAGTGTGGATTTCAACGGCAGGATCCTCGAGTTAGGGAAAAAGGGGAAAAAGGGGCCGGGTACCTTTTCCTGTGAAATCGTATCCGGCCCCTTTTATTGTAGGGTACCTTTTCCTGGGGTACCTTTTCCTGCCTTTTCCTGAAATCGTATCCGGCCCCTTTTATTGAAATCGTATCCGGCCCCTTTTATTGTATCCGGCCCCTTTTATTTGGAGATTAAACCCGGTATTCCGAGTGTTGCACGGTAGAATCTGCCGCCGCGTTCAACGAGTCAAGTTCTTTTTCTACGCAGCAACAAGCACTTGGCTGACGGCGCCGCTTCGCCCGGACAGTCATGCTCCTGCGCAAAATTGCGAGTTCGGGGGTGTCGGGCTTAACCCGCTCGTTGATTAATTCGTTGCACGATGGTATGCGCCGCGTTATACCCCGGCGCCCCCGTAACCCCACCTCCCGGATGGGTCCCGGCTCCACACAAATACAATCCCTCCAGCGGTGTCTTGTACCTGGCCCATCCTGCCACGGGTCGCATAAAAAACAACTGATCCAAACGAATATCCCCATGAAAAATGTTCCCTTCGGTGATGCCGAAGCGGCGCTCGAGGTCCAGCGGGGTGATCACATCCCTGCCCACCACCGCGCCCGGTACATTCGGCGCGTATTGGCCGATGATTTCCACCACGCGGTCGCCCAGGGCCTCGCGTTGTTCGTCCCAGGCGCTGCTGGCTAAGTGGTAGGGCAGGTATTGCACGAAGCAGGTGAGCACGTGGTGGCCGGGGGTGGCGAGATCGGGGTCTATGGCTGAGGCTTCGATGCAGTCCACCCACAGGTCGCGGGCGATTTCTCCATTTTGTGCAGCGTTGTAGCAGGCCTGCGCCTGGGCGAAGGTGGGCACCAGGGTGTAGAGCATGCGCTGCAATGGCGGTGCGTCCTGCGGCATGCCGTTGATGCGGGGTACTTCATTCAGCACCAGGTTGACCTTGGCGCTGGGGCCGTTCATGACGATGGCTTTTACCTGGCGGATGAAGTCCTCGTCCAGGTGCCCGGGCGGGACCAGGCCGAGGAAGGTGCGCTTGGGGTCGGCATTGCTCACCACGATATCGCCATCCAGCACCAGGCCGTTTTGCAGCACCAGACCGGTGGCTCGCTGGCCTTCGACGTTCACGCTTTGCACGGCGGTGCTGGTGTTGATTTCCACCCCGGCCTCGATGCAGGCCCTGGCCATGGCCTGGGTGATGGCGCCCATGCCGCCGATGACGTGGCCGGTGAAGCCTTGTTTCGCCTCCTCCCCACCGCTTAACAGGTGGAACAATAAACCCATGGCGCTGCCCGCATCCCTGGGCCCGCCGTGCTTGCCGTAGAGGTTATTGGCGAGGATCAGGCGCTTGACTTGTTCTGATTGGAAGTACCGGTCCAGCAGTTGTTCCAGGCTGCCGGTGAGGAAGGCGACGAGTTCGCTGATCTTCTTGCCGTTCAGCCCACGCAGGCGCTTGCCCACGCGCAGCACTTCCAGCAGGCCGGCGATGCCCTTGGCTTCGGTGTTGGGCGGTGGCTCGAGGAAGAAGGGCTGCAGGTAGCTGGCCAGCACTTTGAGCTCTTCGTCCAGCGTGAAGAAGGTCTCGGCATCGTGCTGGCTGTAGCGCGCGAGTTCTTCAAAGGTGCGCTGCCGGTCGTGCCACCACGGCAATACGCTGCCGTCTTCGAAGGCGACCTGCACGCTGGGGTTGGCGGCGATCATTTTCAGACCGTGGCGGCCGAGCTGCATGTCGCGGATCACTTCCGGGCGCAGCATGCTGGCCATGTAGGAGGCGGTGGAGACACGGTTGCCGGGGGCATTGATCGGGTCGATTTCTTCAGTCACCGCGCAGCCGCCCACCATGTGGCGTCGTTCAAATACGCGCACGTTGATTCCCGCCTTGGCGAGATAGAACGCACAGGTCAGGCCATTGTGGCCGGCACCGATAATGAGAGCGGTTTTGGGCCGTCCCTTGGCATTGCGGCTTGCCGCCACCCCGGCGTTGACGGCAGTGGCCGCTCCAATGGTGGCGGCAATGGTCGCACCTTGGGCGGGGCTGGGCGGGCAGTTGGTCATGGGCGGGCTCTGATGGCTGGGGCAGCTCTATGATCGGTGCTCAGCATGGTTGGTGGCAAGCAGCAGGCGGCTGAGCGGAATGGCGGGCGGTAACTGCGGAAGTTCAAGCGGGATTGCGATCCCAGGATTCAGCGCGCGCGGAAAAGGATACGCACCGGCGAATGGATATTCCCTTTGAAGGAGCATCAGAAAAGGCAATATATTGCTATTTATATTAAATTAAAGATAGAATAATGCCACTATGGCAAAGAAAACCGCTCCATTGCTTCCATCCAGCCAAGAGCTGCTGCGTCAGTTCAGCGAACGCTTGCGTTTGGCCCGTCGCCGTCGTCGATTGACCGCCAAACAGGTGGCAGAACGCGCCGGAATGGCTCCGGCGACCCTGCGTAGCCTGGAGCGGGGAGGGGCCGGCGTAACCATGGGGGCCTATCTGGCGGTGATGCAAGTACTAGGCATCGAGACGGACTTGGACCTGCTGGGGAAAGCAGACCCGCTTGGCCGCGACCTGCAGGATGCACGATTGCCCGCCGGGCAGTTACGCAGGGTGGTCGATGCTTCCACCAGCGCAGTCAAAAAGGTGAAAAGGTCCGCCGCTGGAATCGAAAGCGCAATCCAATCAGCCCAAGCCAATCAGGATTGGATCGAAAGCAGTGGCTTCATTGATTCCGAGACGCTTGCCGGGTTAATCAAACCTGCGTCGTCTGTCACGAAGAAAAAGCGCTAACTCCATGGCGAAGAATATCTTCGTTTACGCGGACTGGGACGGCTTGGCCCTGCCTCTGCATTTGGGCACTTTGTACACTCAGCCTGGTGGCGGCCGCGAAATCTTTGAGTTCGAATTTGACGGGGCGGCCCTCGCCAACCCAGCACTGTCCAAGGTGAGGCTCGACCCCCGTCTCGGCCCTTTCGAAGGCCGACAGCATCCGCCCCAGGGTCACGAAATTTTCGGAGTTTTTGCCGATGCCAGCCCGGATCGCTGGGGGCGAATGCTGATGCGCCGGCGTCTGGAGCGGGATCAGCGCTTGGGGCTCGAGGGCAAGAATGTGCGACTGTATGAATCCGACTACCTGCTGGGCGTGCACGATGCTTTTCGCGGCGGTGCGTTGCGTTTTCGGCTCAGTGATCAGGGCGATTTTCTGGACTCCCGACATGACGTGGCAGCACCGCCGTTCGTTCAACTGCGGGAGTTGGAGATGGCGAGCCTGGCTTTGGAGCGTGACGCATCAAACACTGCCCCTGCAGCGGATGAATGGCTGCGAATGCTGATCGCGCCAGGCGGTTCACTCGGCGGAGCGCGCCCGAAAGCCAGTGTAGTAGATCCGAACGGACACCTTTGGATTGCAAAATTTCCGAGTGTGCAGGACGAACATGATGTGGGAGCCTGGGAAATGGTAGTGCACACTCTGGCCAGAGGTTGCGGATTGCGCGTGCCGGAAAGCCTGGCGCGCCGCTTTGCGAACCCACACCACACATTTCTCGTGCACCGATTCGACCGCACCAGCGAGGGGAAGCGTCTTCATTTTGCCTCGGCGATGACACTCACCGGCCATCAGGACGGTGACGATGCATCAACGGGAGTCAGCTACCTGGAGATCGCTCGAGTATTAATCGAGCAGGGTGCCCAAACCAAAATCGACTTGCAGGAATTGTGGTCGCGCATCGTGTTCAATGTGTTGGTTTCCAATACCGACGATCACCTGCGCAATCATGGTTTCATTCTGGCTCCTGGAAAAGGCTGGCAACTGTCCGATGCGTACGACATGAATCCAGTGCCTGAGTCACACGGCCTGAAACTCAATATCAGTGAAGCCGACAACGCGCTGGATCTTGATCTGGTGCGCTCGGTCGCAACCTATTTTCGCATCAATGTGAAGACGGCTAACAAAATCATCGATAGCAATTGCGCCGTCGTAAAGCAATGGCCGAAAATCGCTGTCCGGCTCGGAGTGTCAGCTCGCCGCCAGGAAAAAATGGCTTCGGCTTTCCAGCTTGCTGGGTAAATCCACGTGGCGAAGCGCTCCATTTCCTTTATGCGCTGCAATGCTAAACTTTCGCAACCCGGGTCGCGTGCCCAGCTACCGTTCAGGAACGCCGTGAAGCCGATTTCGTTTGTAGCACTAAGCATTTGCCTGATGGCTGTTATTGCACTTGCTCCAAGCGCTGATGCCGCTGAAGCCAGTTCACCCGAAAGCTCACCGCCCCCGACTGCCAGCCAACGTGTAGTGGTGCATGCCGGCCACGTCATCGCCGAACCCGGCAAGCCGGTGCTGCAGGAGCAGAGCCTGGTCATCGAGAATGGGCACTTCACTGCCATCGAGGCGGGCTATATCGAGGCCCCGGATGCCATCGACCTCAAAGACGCCTGGGTGCTGCCCGGCCTGATCGATCTGCATACCCATGTCACCGTGCTGATCGACTTCAGCAGCGGACTGCCACCCCAGGTTCCGGTGATGCTGGCCAACATGACGCGCGGCTCGAAATCCATGTTGCAGGCGCTGGTCTATGCGCAGTCCATGCTGGCGGTGGGCTTTACCACCTTGCGCAATGTGGGCCATCCGTCCGGTGTGCTGTACGACCTGCGCGATGCGATCAACCAGGGCCTGGTGCCAGGGCCGCGGATTTTCGGGGTGCAATCGCAAATTGTGGTGTCGGGCGGAGACTACGATCGGGTGGCCTTTGGCAGCTACAGCGAGGCAACCCTGGGCCTGCTGGATTTCAACGGCGTGTGCGATGGCGTGGACGGGTGCAGGCGTGCGGTGCGGCAGGAAATCCGCCGTGGCGCGGATGTGATCAAGATACGCATTTCCGGCGCGGGCACGGACATTGGCCCCAACGCCCTGTACGAAAGCCACGAGGAAATGCAAAGCATCATCAACACGGCCCACTCGCTGAATCGTACGGTGGCGGTGCACAGCCATACGCCAACGGGTTCTGCCCTGGTGCTGGAACTGGGCGCCGATACAGTTGAGCACGGCTTGCCCCCTGCGGACCAGTTTGGTTTATTCCACCGCAAGAACGGCAGGGACTCTTATTTTGTGCCGACCCTGACCGCGTTTGATTCCATCCGCGACATGTTGCTGAAAATGACCGGCGAAGACTGGTATGCCAAGGCCGCGACTGAACTCAAAGCGGCCTATGACGCGGGCGTGCCCATCGCCTTCGGCACCGACGCCGGGGCGTTTCCCCATGCCCAGGCCAATCGCGAATTTGGCCTGATGGCAGCGGCGGGTATGTCGAACGAAGACGTGTTGAAAGCCGCCACGGTCAATGCCGCGGAAGCGCTGCAAAAATCCGATTAGCTCGGCAGTATTGCAGTGGGCAAATGGGGCGACCTGGTCGCCACCCACGGCAATCCGCTGGATGACATCCACCAGATGGAGCAAGTGTTTTTCGTGATGAAAGCCGGCGTCAGCCAGATGAAAACAGGAGTCAACCAGGTCACGCAAGGCGACTGAGTCGGGGTTTGCCCTAATAGGGCCACACGTCCACGCCGTGGATGGCATTGCGCACATCCATGGTGAAGTTGACTCGCACGACCTCGCAGACGGCCTCGAGATCATACAGCGTGATAGTGGAAGGTGACGACCCGGCGGCGATCAGTCGTTCGTTGAGCACGCGCAGGCCGCGTCCAAATCCCTGGCGCGCCACATTATCGTCGCCGAGTTCGGTGTGGGTCAGTTGCGCGGGATCATAGGTGGGCACGGCAAAGCGCTTTTCCGTGCCGTCGCGACTGACGCAGCGCACGGTATTGTTCGAGGTGTCATTAAACAGCACACCATCGCCGAAGGGTTGCGCGTTGTGCACACCGTGCGGCAAATCGACAACCCAGTTGAGCACGTTCTTGTTGCCGATGTGCAGCATGCCGCCGGTGCGCATGCCGCTCACGAAGATGCCCCGTTTGTCGGCATAGACCGAGTTCAGGTGCAGTTCATTGCTGGCCGGTGGACCGTTGGCCCCGCCAGGACCGTTGATGCCGTTGGGATCGTAGGCAGTACCCGCCGGACCATCCTGGCCCAGCGAGATATGGATGGCCCAAAAGAACTTCTGCCGTTCGAGATCGAAGGCGAGGATGCTGTCATGGCCGGTAGAGCTCAAGTAGAGGTGGTGGTTGAGCTGAAAAATTTCGTGGCAATGTTTCATGTAGGTGCTGCGAAACGAGCGCTTGATCCTGAAGCGCTGGTCAAACACAAACAATTCGTCGCTGGCGGCAATGTAAATCTCGCCGCCAAAAAATGCGATGCCGCGCAGGCCGCGACCCGAACCATGCCCGCTGAAGTCAATGTCCGCGACGTTCCAGTCCACCACCTGGTTCACGTCCTGGGTGGCGAAGTTCACGAGGTACACGCCGCCGTGGCTACTGCCCTGCTGCGCTCCGCGCACCACTGAGGTCGCAAGCAGCGTAGGCAGGAGAAATTTTTTCTTCTGAGGGGCAAGTGCAGATTCAGTCGCCGGCATACGGCCCGATCCGGTCGATGACGTAGCGGCGGATGTCGAGGTTCCAGTCTTCCATCGGGGCATACACGCCACGTTCGTGCACGCGCGCGTTCACGCCTTGCTGCACGCGCTCGCAAATGGCCCAGTCCTGCAGGTTTACCACCTGCCAGAAATGCACCACGTCGGAAGGGTCGAAGTCGTCTTTGTCTATTTCATGCGGTTCAAACAGGAAGTGACAGTCGATGATCGTTTTGTCCGGCCCTTTGGCTTGCAGGATGTAGAACGTCACGTGCTCACGCGCCATGCTGAGGAAGAGGTTGGGGTAGACCAGTTCGCCCTTGTGCCGCACCTGTTCGTCTGCATCCAGTCCTGGGAAACTGCGGCGGGTGGATTCGCCACTGAAGGTGAATGTCGTGGCGCCCTCACGATGTGGAATGCCGCGTTCCCAGTCCAGGTTCGCACCGCCCGCTTCGCGGAAGGCGGGTACGACGCGGCACAGTTCCGGATGCACCGGACCGCAGTGGTAGCACTCATTGTAGTTTTCACACAGCACTTTCCAGTTGGCATTGACCTCGTAGGAGATGGTGTGGGCAATGCGCAAGTCGGATAGCGGGTAGCGGACGAAACGCCGCCTGGCTACCTTGATCGTTTCCTCGAAGTCCGGTGCCTGGTCCGGGGTAAGGTTAAGGAAAATAAATCCGCCCCAGGTCGAGACCCCCACCGGGTGCAGTTGCACGCCCTTCATATCGAAGTCAGGGTTGTCGTTAAGGAATGGCGCGCTGATCAGTTGGCCATCGAGGTCATAAGTCCAGGCATGGTAGGGGCAGATTATGGAGCGACTGCCAACCACACCTCCCTTGAGCGCCAGCACGGAATCATCATCACCGGGAGCCGGGCAGATGCGCGCACCACGGTGGCGGCAGACGTTGTAAAACGCCTTGATCTCGCCCTTGCCATTGCGCAGCATCAGGATGCTTTCACCGCAGAGGTCCAGCACCTTGCTGTCGCCCTTGTGCGGTATTTCTTCTTCCCGGCCCACACAAATCCATTCGCGCATGAACAGGTGTTCGCGTTCCAGCGCAAAGTATTTTTTCCTGGTGTACCAGGAGGAGGGCAGAGTGGGCTCGAGGCCGGGGAGGAGGTTGGTATACATTTCCGTATTGTGACTTTATTCCTTCCAGCCTTCCAGTTTGTTTGGCTTGGGGGCGCAGATTGCGCCCCCAAGCTGATTAGCGGTCGCCAACGTCAATTTGTGGTGGGCGGGAAGTTGGTTCATGATTGGCGCGGAACGCAATAACCAACAACAAGGGCTTATCCATGACAGCGAGTAACCCCGCGGCAATACCGGCGCAATTGCACCGCCCCACCAATGTGCGCTGGCGCATACTTGCCGTGCTCATCGTCCTTAGTTTTGTTTCCTACCTGCTGCGCGGCAACCTCTCCATTGCGGCGCCGTCCATGATGGCCGACTTGCACCTGAGCGAAATCCAGTGGGGCTGGGTGATGTCGGCGTTTCCTTTGGGCTATGCACTGTTTCAGTTTCCCGGCGGTGTGTTTGGCGAACGCTTCGGGCCGCGCAAGACTTTGGCTTTTATCTCGATGTCCTGGGCAGTGCTCATTGTCATCACCAGCCTGTTGCCGGGTGCGGACGTGGCCTCGACGAGCCTGGTTCTTGGGTCGCTGATGGTGGTGCAGTTCCTGGTGGGCGCGGCGCATGCACCCATCTTTCCGGTGGTGGCTGCCAGCATCGGGCGCTGGTTTCCGGTTGGCGGCTGGGGGTTCCCCAATGGATTGTCCAGTAGCGGCCTGACCTTTGGATTGGCTGCCACTGCCTCCGCCTTGCCATGGTTGATGAGCATGGTTGGATGGCGTAACTCTTTTGTCATCCTCGCGCCATTTGGCTTCGCTTCCGCTGCCTTGTGGTGGTGGTATGCACGCGACATCCCGGCGCAACACAAGTCCACAAACGAGGCCGAAGTTGCGCTGATTACAGCGGGGCGCAGTACTGCCGAGATTGCTGCAGTGGCCGAAGTCGTTCCCGGCGCTTTGCCAGCCTGGAGGCGGGTTTTGAAAAATCGTGACCTGCTACTGGTAACCCTGAGCTATGCCTGTATGAACTTTGTGTTCTACGTAGTGTTCAGCTGGGGCTTTTATTACCTGGTAACGCTGCGGGGCTTTGCCGAGCAGGAAGCCGGGTTTCTTACCTCGGGGCAGTGGCTGGGTGCAGGGCTCGGGGCAGCGCTCGGTGGCTTTGCCAGCGACAAACTGTGCCACCGGATCGGATTGCGCTGGGGTTGCCGCGGGCCGATCGTTTTCAGCATGCTGGTCTCGGCCGCACTGCTTCTGGGTGTGGCTTTCCACCCCAATGCCTATGCCGCAGCGATCATGCTTGGCCTGTGCTTTTTCTTCAACCAGGCCACCGAAGGCCCGTACTGGCAGACGTGCACTGCCGTGGGCGGTCGCCATGCAGGAGCCGCAGGCGGCATGATGAACGCCGGCGCGAATTTCATGGGCTTCATCAACGCGATACTACTCGCCGTGGTGGCCGATAAGGTTGGCTGGACTGCAGCTATAGCCATCGGCGCCGGCTTTGCGGTGGTGGGAGCCGGCCTGATTTTCCTCGTGCGAGCGGACTGCCAGATCGATCAGGCTGCCTGAGCGGAAACAGAGATTGCCAACTTAGAGCGCTTCAATCAAGGTCCCCACCCCGGTGGCAATGGGGTCGACAGCCGGCAGGCCGGTTTCCCTGGTGACTTCGGCCAGTACCTTCTTGCGCCCTGCTTCATCCAACTCTGAGGTGTTGATACTCAGGCCAATCACGCGCGACGTTCGGTTGGTCAGCGCCGCCGCTTCTTCGTAGCGCCGGATGCATTCATTCAAACCGGGAATCGGGTAGTCGGGGTAATCAATAATGGTGGTACGGCCGACCTGGTGGCACAGCACCATAACGTCCGGTTGCGATCCATGCACCAGGCCCAGAGTCACTGCGGCATAAGCGGGATGGAAGAGGGATCCCTGGCCTTCGATCACGTCCCAGTGGTCCGCGTCGTTGTTGGGCGAGAGCAGTTCGGCCGCACCGGAAAGAAAATCCGATACCACGGCATCCATCGGCATGCCGCCGCCGGAGATCATGATGCCGGTCTGGCCGGTGGCACGAAAGGTCGCTTTCATGCCGCGCTTTTGCATTTCGCGGTGCAAGGCCAGCGCGGTGTATTTCTTGCCGAGGGCACAGTCGGTGCCCACCATCAACACGCGTTTGCCACTGCGCTTCTCGCCGTTGGCGGCCGGAATGCCCGGTGGCGGCTTGCGAATATCAACCAGGTTGCGGCCGGTTTCCTGCGCGACCTTGGCCAATTCCGGCACATTGCCGAGCGGCGAGTGCATGCCGCTGACCAGGTCGAGGCCTGCCCGCATGGCGTCAATCAGTGTTGCGGTCCATTCGGGGCGCAGTGCGCCGCCAACGGGCGCAACACCGATCACCAGGCTCTTGGCGCCTGCTGCTGCGGCTTCTGCGGGTGTCATGTCAGGTATCCCGAGGTCGGCTGCGCAGCCGGGAAAGCGCAACTGCGCGAGACAATTTTCCCGGCGCCAGTCAACCAGGCCATGGCCGGTCTTGGCGTGCAGGTCATCAGTGGCCTGGCCGAGGAAAATCAGCCACGGCGAAGCGAAGGAAACGGTCTTCATGATTTTGTTTTTTCCCTGGGAATAAAGACGCCGGGCAGGTTACCACTCGCCGCGCCATCTGCAAATACGCTCACGCCATTGACCCAGACCTGGCTGATGCCCGTGCTCAGCGCCTGCGAGTCCTGCGGCGTGGCGTGGTCGATGACCGTGGCGGGATCAAACAGAACGAGGTCGGCCTTCATGCCCGGCTGAATCAATCCGCGATCGGTGAAACCCATGTGTTCATCAGCCAGGCCCGACATCTTGTGCACGGCTTCTTGCAGTGACAAGGCATGCAGTTCGCGCACGTAACGGCCCAGGATGCGCGGATAGGTTCCGCGCGCCCGTGGGTGCAAATCCACCAGGCCGCCATCAGTGCAGACATTGGTATGCGGCCAGTTGAGCAGGGTGAGGATGTCGGACTCGATCATGCTGGTGCTAATCATGGCATCCGCCTGCTTGCCGGTTTCTGCCGTCATGGTCTCCGCTTCGTTGATCAACTGGAACAGCGCAGTGGCCGCGTCGGTATTGCGCAGCACGGATATTTCCGCCAGGGTCTTGCCCACGTATTCCGGTTGCGGGTCGAACTGGGTCAGCCAGAAACCTTCGGGTGGCGCAATCTCGTTCACAGCAAGCTCAAGCTCGGCGCGGTCGTTGACGTCGCGGCCCGGCAGCAACACCATCAGGTTGGACTGCCAGTATTCATACGGGTAGATGTCGGCGGTGATGTCGATGCCTTCGGCGCGCGCGGCGTCCAGTTGCGCCAGGACTTCGTGGGACTTGCCCCACAGGCGCTTCATCGCCAGCTTGAAATGTGAAATCTGCACCGGCATGCCGGTGACACGGCCGATCTCGATGATCTCCAACAGGGCTTTTTCAAAATAGCGGTCTTCGCTGCGGATGTGGGCGATGTAGCGTCCGCCCTGTTGCGCCGTCAGCTTGCCCAGTCGCAACAGTTCTGAGGGATCGGAGTAAATGCCCGGGTCATACTCCAGTCCGGCAGCGAGGCCCAGGGCGCCCGCGTCCATTTCCTGCAACAGCAAGGCTTCCATGCGCTCCACTTCCCCGTCGGTGGCGATCCTGCGGAAGTCATCGCCCATGACTTCTGCGCGCAAGGTGTTGTGTCCGGCGTAGGAGGCAACGTTCAGGGCAGCAGGGTGGGCTGCGAACTGCGCCTGGAATTCGGTCAATGGAAAGTGGGAGCCCCCATCCTGCCCCGCGATGATGGTGGTTATGCCCTGGCTGACTGCCGGCAAGGCTTCAGGAAAATCCGCCAAATCGCTGGCGACATGGCTGTGCGTGTCGATAAAGCCGGGCGCCAGCACCTGACCGCCACCGTCTAGTACTGTTTCGCCCGGCAGGGCTTCGAGTTGGCCGACCCCGGTGATGGTATTGCCGGAAACCTGCACCGAGCCAGGCACGCCCGGCGCCCCCTTGCCATCCAGCACGATGACATTAGTGATCAACCAGCTGTCAGGTGCAACGGGAGCGGGTGCGTTGACGGGGTCCGCTGCGGTTGGCGCGCTCGTTTCCTGCTGGCAGGCAGTCAGGGTTGCAAGTGCTGCGAGCAGGAAAGCTAACATGAAAGTATGGCGGCAGAGTCTGTTATGCATTGCGATCATTTTGTTTCCTCAGAGTAAGTCCTTCAGGCGATAGTAGAGCATGCCGAGTGCGACGATCTGGTTGCCAAATGCATTGCCGCCGGGAATGCGGATCTGCGGCATTTTTGCAAACAGGTCGAAACGTTCCATAGTGCCGCCGATGGCATCGGCGACGATCTCGCCCATGATGTGGGTGGTGTTGACCCCGTGGCCGGAATAGCCTTGCACGTAGTAGATATTGTCATCGATGCGCCCGACCATGGGAATGCGGCGGATGACAATGCCGATGCTGCCACCCCATTCGTAGTCGATGCGCACGCCCTTGAGCCCGGGGTATACCTTCAGCATACGCGGTTCCAGCGAGGCGCGGATGCTGGCCGGCACGCGGCCGGAGTAATTGGTGCGCCCGCCATACAGCAGGCGGCCGTCGGCAGACAGGCGATAGTAGTCGATGATATTGCTGACTTCGCACACCGCGAGGTCTTGCGGATTGATCTCATTGCGAATGGCTTCCGGCAGAGGCTCGGTTGCCATGATGAAGCTGCCCGCCTGAAAGGTCGTGCCGGACAACCGTTGCTGTTCCAGGCGGTGGAACACGTGCCCGGCCAGCAACACGGTGTTGGCTTCGACGTGACCGTGTGCAGTTTCCACCCTGGGCTTGCGTCCATGCACAATGTTGCTAACGGGTGACTGCTCGAAAATCTGCACGCCCAGGTGGTGCGCGGCCCTGGCTTCACCGGCACACAGATCGAGCGGGTGCAGGTGACCATTGCGCATATTGATCAATCCGGCGGCATAAGCGCCGGTCCCCAGGGTAGACTGGGTCTCTTCTTTGGATAACAGGCGGTAGTCCCAGGGAAAGCAGTATTTTTCCAGGTTGGCAAAGTCTTCTTCGAGGTAGCCGGTTTCGCGCCGGTTCTTGGCAACATCGATGTAACCGGATTTCAGGTCGCAGGCTATGGAATATTTCTGGACGCGTTCATGCACGATCTCGTGGCCGCGCCAGCGCATGTCCCAAATCGTACGCGCGACATCCTGGCCGAAACGCTTGATGATCTTCTGTTCACCAGTGAAACCACCGATGAGCTGGCCGCCATTGCGACCCGAGGCCCCCCAGCCAACCCGGTTGGCCTCCACCACCGCGACAGAGTAACCGCGCTCGGCCAGCGTCAGGGCTGAAGCGATGCCGGTAAATCCCGCGCCTACGATGCAAATATCCGCTGTGCAAGCGCCCTGCAAAACCGGATAACGCGTCGTGTCCCGGGCAGTGGCGGCGTAATAGGATGCAGTGTGTTCCTGTCTTTGGTGTTGCGGTTTCATAACGGCGGTTCTTATGTAAGTGGGGTCTGTGTCTGCGGGGTCAGAGTACCATTTTTTGCGCAGCAGAAAATGGTACTCTGACCCCAATTGAAAACCATTTGAAAATTGGGAAACGATTGCTTGATACCGTTCAGGGACGCCATTCGTACACAGAAGTTTGTGCTCACCGCTGATCTTGCCCTCGGCCGCGCGACAGATGCAGCCCAGGTCAAAGAGCAGGCCAGGGTGCTGGGCCCGGTGGTGGCCGCGATCCAGGTACCCGACAGCCACGATGGGCGCTTGCAAATGTCTGCACAGGCGGCGGCGGTTTTGCTGCTGGGGCAGGGGGTGGATCCCATCGTGCATGTTACCGGGCGGGATCGTAACCGCATCGCACTGGAGAATGACCTTCTTGGGCTTGCGGTGCTGGGTGTGACTACCGTTTTGCTAACCCGGGGCGAAGAGCTTCCCGGCAGCTATCGCCCGACGCCGAAGCATGTATTTGAACTCAGTGGCGAGGATCTCGTAACGACGGCGCGGCAACTGGGTGAAGACGAGTCCGTGCCCGGAGCGCCGGGCTTTCTGATAGGCACTGCCGCAACTGCGTTCAATCCCAGGCAGGAGTGGCAACCGCGCTCCCTGACGGCGCGGGTTGATGCCGGCGCCGCATTTATCCAGACCCAGATGTGCTTCAACCTCAAGATCCTGCGGCGCTACCTGGCGA